>JBGAQE010000214.1:0-4456 GCA_044220885.1 Chitinophagaceae bacterium | reverse complement strand
GTCATCTTGGGGGTAAGATGACATCTCGGCTGTTAAATCTGCTTTTTCAATTCTTCTATCACCCGCTTCGCTTCTTCCATCTTATTTTTTGGTACCGGAATCCTCACTATTTCTTGTTGCATTGCCTGTAGGGTTGGAAATTCAAAAATAATGTGCAGCACAGGAATTGGTGAGTCTGTATAAATATCGACTCCTACCAGATAAGCGCCTAATTGCGTCCATGTTTGAAACCGCCCTCCAACAAGAGCGGCAGACTCTCCAACCCATGCTTCGGGCAGGCCTTTTTTAAGAATATTTGCACCTATCCTGGGGCCAATATAGGCAACAAAGGTTAACATCAGAATGATGCATCCTATAATCAGAATGAATAATGCATCCCTGTATGTGAAAAGTAATATCCCTAATACCACCAGTGAAATAATGATGACAAGACGCAGTAATGATTTGTTTATGATTAACATCTCTTTCAGGTCTTCCTCAATAAAGAGCTCCCACTCTTCTTTTGTATATGTCCAATGGACTAATGGCTTTAATTCATTTACCAGTTTGTCAAAAGCTTTAGCCCGGTAATAATAAACTATGGCAGTTACGACTGCACTCATTGCAAAGAAGCCCAAAAGCATAATTAACGCATATCCACCTTTCATTCCATCCATACCGCTTTCGGCTGTAAATACCGCTCCAAGAATCAGGATCAAGGCTATCAGAAATGAAATCCACATTACTTTTCGAGGTGCGTTGTTCTTGACTTCAATTGACATATTCCAGTTTTTACATTTATATATAATTGCTCTGTTTTATGATCATACTACAGGAAGAGGTTTACTCATCAACTTTAAGTTTGTATTTCTCCATTAAACTTTTCCACGCATAATATTTCTCCTTGTAATCTTTCAAAGCAGATTCGATATCACCATTTGCTTCACCTGTAGCAATTCTGGTATATTTTCTATAAGCTTCTTCTTTTTCCTCTTGCGCCTTCAGAAGATCTTGAGGCATAGATTTAGTAGGGGTAGCAGGTGTTTCTGGGTTGCTTATGGTATCTTTTTCTGCCTTCCCTTCTTCATCAGGTGGAAGATTGTTTTGAATAGTATCCGGATTTGTGGAAGTATTATTTTCCTGATCCAGGTTTGGAGCGGTAGGATCAGTTGTTGATTTTGGAGTGGACGATGGCTGTTTATCTGTTGCATCAGATGCTAAATATCCATAGATGCTAAGTGCAATACCACAAAGTACTATTATTAGCATCCATTTCTTTTTGGTAATAGCCAGAATGATTATTCCAATTGCAGACAGAATAATCCCAGCCCAAAGAAAAATTTTATTAGAATCTTGAATGTTATCTGACGAATTGTTTTCAGGAAGGGTTGTAGTGACTGTAGAAATGGAATCGTTGAAGAATTGCCTGCTTTCAATTACAGCTTGTTGCGAAGCTGCTCTGATATTCATTACCTGTTCATCGGTATAAGATACGATTTGAGGTGAATATTTTTTGCCTGTTCCATCGGTTAATGTTCCGGAAATATTGCCAGGTGATAGCGATGCTGTAAATTTTTCTCCTGTCGTTACTTTTATAGGCTCATACTTTCCACCTTTATTATTGCTAAAGTCATAGGTGTAGAATGTGAAATTGCCTGTATCTATCGCTTCGCAGGAAATTTTATAATCTCCATTAGGCAACAGTAATATGTAGTGGTAATATTTTTGATTTGCTTCTGGTTCAAACCAGGGTATGGCAGCAAGACTTCCTGAGTAATCCCCTGTGCTGGCATTATAATGAAAATAGGCTCCTGTTTTATTATCTGTTACCTTAATTGAGACAGGTGAAAAAACACCTACGGCCAATGGTGCTGCTGTTCCATCCTGCTTCTTTCTATTGTCGAGGTATTTATCGATTGCTATTTCTGTATACTTACCCAGGAATTCCGGAAAATAATTTTGTGCAATCAGATCTCCGGTTTTAAGTCCATAGTGGTCGATGCAATATTCATTTGGATCGGAATATATATCTCCTGATACAAGGTTTTCCTCGGTCCATATCATCAGGTCAAGAGCATTCCGGTAAGCCCCATTGCTGCTCATTCCTCCGTTTATGAAACCACTATAAGCGTGGTTATTGAAACTAACCAGTGATGTAGCAAAGAAATGATACCAGGCACCCATATTATCGCCTTTGCGCATGGGAGCTAATTTTTCAAAGACTTGTGAATTCTTGAATCGTCCAGCCATTTGTTCCAGTTGGTATTTCTTTTTCTTTTCTTCTTCATTAAGTCCTCTGTAATTGGGTTTTTTAATGAGAGTTTTTTCTGATTCAGTTAATTGACCAGAGAAATCTTCTGCTCCTCTTGCAGAAGCCCGAATTACATTATGGCAGGCTAATAATGCTTTGTTTACATCCCCTTTATTTAGTTCAAGTGCTTTTCTGAATACATCTCCTGGTGTTTGAGGAGTTGTTGAATTTATGATTTGGGTAGAAAGTTCAATCTCATTTCCTGTATAATATTGGATTTTTAATCCTAGTGCTTCTCCACCATGATTACCAAGGAACCATAAAAGTCCGCTACGCCAAAACCATGTGGCTGTTGGGTTTTCATTGTTTTCCGTTTTATAATCTTTTATAGCACCTAGCAATTGATTTTGAAGTTGCTGTTCAGTATAAGTAACATCACTTATCAAATTATCTTTGAAGTACATGTTTTTTAATAGGAATTCATCGCAGACAGGGTTAATCTGTATAGTCACCTGTTTCCTGGATTCGGATTCTTTATAAGTACCATCTTCCAACAAAAGAATTTTCTCCGGGAATTGGGCTCTGGCGAATATTGGCCCACCCTGACCGGAGGCATCAGATTTCGTATAATCAAATGTGGTTATTGCTTCATTTTTTTCATCGGGGCGAATGCGTTTACCCGGACCTGTTATTTTTGAAGGAGGGTCGATTGTAAAAGATACTGTTACATAAGGGAGGGCTGCCTTATCTTCCGCGTTCACTTTTAATGTTAGGGTTGATACTGCCGCCCCTCTTTGAAACCATTTAGAAAGGCTCATATCTTTTAATGCTTCTATTGCTCTTGCCGGTGGGGATAAAGCCTGGCTTGCACTTAATTCTCCGGAAATCCGGATTTCTTTTTTCACATTTCCAGTAGACAATGCAGAAAATGTGAAAAGAGCTAATACTGTTTCTGCTGACTTCTGATAAGAGTCGGGTGTATAATTTCTTTTCTCAGGAACATAATTGATCTTAACTGATACTACGACCCCTTTTTTTTGAATGCTGTCTATAAGTATAAAATAGGTATATGAATGTTTTTGCTTTTCTTCATCGGTCTCTGTGGTATGATAAAAATAGGCAGGGTATTCATAGGCTCTTATTTTTTTGATACCTGAAGGCAATAATTCGCCATATTTTTCTTTGATATAGTCATCCCTGCTTTTGAATGATTTTCGATAGTATTCAAGATATTGTTCGTATTCGTTTTCGGAGACAAACGAATTGATGAATTCGGGCAGGCTACCGTTTATTGCAGTTAGTGTTATACCTCCGGATTGCATAAAATTGATGAACTGCTGCGATTTATAAGTCTGAGGATCTTGATTTTTGTCAAGGTTTTCCTGACTTACATTCACCAATTCGAGTGATTGACCCGAAAGGTCGCTGGTATTGTTTATCCATTCAGGGGGCAGAGATCCGTTTATCCTAATAGAATAAGTTTGGGAAGAAGCGGTCAGGGAAATGCTGAGACTGAAAAGCAAAATCAGTATCCCTAGGGGGTTATGCCGGGGTGACATACAAAAAGTTTTTATAAGGTGTTTCGAGGAGTCAGGATTTTATGGATAAGATGTCTTTGAAAGAAGAATTAAATTGAAACTCTATATGGGAAGTGACATATTGATATGAAGCTACGATACAATAGATAAAAATTCGCTGACTTTTATCAGGTTTTATAGTAGAATAAAAAAGAGCCATCATTCTTAGTGATGGCTCTTTTTAAACTCGGATTATTCTATCTTAATAATTTTTTTGCTGGCGGTATACTTATCAGTTACCATTTTGACGTAATATACTCCGTGAGGCAGCAATGACGCATTCCAGATTAATGTATGATCACCTTTCTCACTTATTCCATCTTTTAACACGACGATTTCCTTACCTGAAGCATCATGAATGCGGATAGTTACGCGAGATGTTATAGCCATCCTATACCGAATCGTAGTGCTGTTAGTAAATGGATTTGGTAAACAGTTGTTTAATAAGAATGTTTCTTCTGTAATCATCGAAACAAGAATTATTTTGGAATAATTGAATGCTAAACTGAAATCTTCCTGACGCAACCGGTAATAATTTTTTCCCTTTAATGGCTGCATATCAGTAAAATGGTACTTGTTGATGAAGTTTCCCTCAATCGTTCCATTGATGCTTCCAATAGAAGTCCAGTTTCTTCCATCTGCACTTCTT
>JBGAQE010000213.1:0-4472 GCA_044220885.1 Chitinophagaceae bacterium | reverse complement strand
CATTATACCCACCTGCTACAACAGGAGGTAAATAAATAACTTCCACATCCTTTATTTCCATACCGGTCTTTTTACTCTCCATTTCTAACAACATTCTGGCACTTGTTTCCGATAAAAATCTTTTATCCTGTTTGGCCCCCGAAGGCAATGGGATGCCTGTCAATGCAGATTGACTAACTGGTACTACTTTTTTTTGAGCGAACGTCATAATTGTTAATAACAACAAAGGGATGAATACTATCTTTTTCATAATCGTTTATTATTATCTTGTTCCTGATGCTTTTACTGTTTTCTCCCACATACTTATATAATCTTCGGCACTGTTAAAAAGAAACCAAAGTCTGGCATTATTCAATCCAACATTACTCAGATCCTGAAAGAAATCAGGCATCAATCCATAATGCGCCATACCATCGGTATTGAAATCCCAATCGCGGTTGCCAGTGCGAAAGCGTCGGATCGGTTCATTATTCCCGTATTTCGTTTTCCATACATCCCACACTTTAACAATCTCATTGTGTATGGCCATAATATTATCCTTGTCAACCTGGAACCAGCTTGCATAACCTGGCAATGTGGTAACACTAAGGTTATTCTTCACACAGTACATAGCTCCTTTTTCCAGATAATGAATATTCTTGATGACTGGATTATCCATTGTAGTTGCCTGCAATCCTTCTAGGAAAAACTTCACTCTGAGTTCTCTTGTTAATTCACGACCTCCTGGCAGTTTATCTACAGTCAGTCCCGCTTCATAGGCAGCCAAGGCTTTCCAGGCATCTTCTTCCTGATAAGAAACAATGATATCGCCTACACCGGTTTCCATGTTTTCATACCAAACCGGATAGTAACTACTCATTGTTCTATCATATCGAACCCCATTACGTTGAGCCAAGCGTTGTCTTTTTCTTTCTTCAATTTTCATATCCATCAGTTTCTCATCTTTCAATGAATATGCTGAGTTTGGACCGAATCTGGGACCAATGAAATCAGTCATTCCTCTGTCGGTACATAATGCTACTCCCCTGTAATTCATCTTCTCTACACTATACATATACATCTGGGCCCATGTTTTAGAAGTACCGGCGCAATCGTTGGGTACATTCAGTTTCTCATCTTTCAATGAATATGCTGAGTTTGGACCGAATCTGGGACCAATGAAATCAGTCATTCCTCTGTCGGTACATAATGCTACTCCCCTGTAATTCATCTTCTCAACACTGTACATATACATTTGCGCCCACGTCTTTGAAGTACCCGCACAATCATTGGGAACATAACCGACTGTACCTGTATAGGGCTTCTTTAAATATGGTAGCATGAATACTCCTACTGTACCGCCACTATTTGTTATTCGGGAATAATGCGCATCAGACATTTCGAATTCATTAGCAAGGTTCCTAATGTTAGTTGTACCGAAATTATTCTGGTTGAAAATCTGATCTGGCTTGAAGGTATTTTCCCTAAATGGTACGGGTTGACCCAGCCAACTATAACTCAATCCAGCGGGATCGGTATGTGATGAAATCACAGGATAATTCCTTGAAGCGGCCAGATCGAAAAGATCATCTTTCGTATCATAGCCCATATGTTCGCTATCAATAATGAATCCCTTCGTCATCATCTTGTTGATCAGCTTCACTCCAATGGGTGTTATTCTGCTGGCATTGATAGTACTGATTTCAGTACTTGCACCTTGTCTTAATATCCTTTGCTCATAACCTGCTTTGGTTAGAAGAGGATTAGAGGCAAACAGCAATGTAGTATAGTCGCTAAATAAAGAATAAGGGATGCGCTTATCTAAGCCAGACTTCACACTTATATTGTTATTGAAAGTCATTTGGTTCGCAGCCAATTCACCACGGAATACAGCGGCTCCACCAAATACACCGGTGATATAATGAATAGGGGTTATCTGTCTTACTCCATCAATATAATATTCATTCAGTTTGTTCTCCAGTAACTGGTCGGCATTGAATTGATCCAAAGCCACCAAAGGTTTATTAGCCGGACCAACATTATCGTTCCAGTTATAAGAAGCAGTTTTGAAATTACCGAGGTTATCGGTTTCAATACCGAGTACTACTGCTAATTTTCCTTCCAGAATCAACTTACGGGCTTCTCTTGGAGTTTTTGCAATTCCCATCCATTGAAAATTCTGATTTACCATTTCGGTTATAGCAATTATCTGTCTTTTAATAGCAGATTCATCATCATAAGCGCGACCATCCGTACCGGGTCCGAGTGCCAGAGAGGGAACATACATATTGTTTATTGCGAGGGCGCAATATATTCTTAATCCGCCTTGCCATGCTCTCTTAAGGAAATCTACATGTTGCTGCTGATGTGTTTTTGAATTAAATCGCGGGAACTCTAAGAAGTCGGGCCAACCTTTCGCAAAATGCGGGTCAGCTCCCAAAATGAACAGCTTATTACTAACGCCTGCTCCCAGGCTACTATGCTTTTGATCACACAATGCATTACTGTATGTTTCTGATAATGGAGTATTGGGTTTACCAGCAATCAATGCTCCACCGAATCCTTCCTGATGCATGGGATGCGCATGAGTATCTGCAACGCCCCATACTGGTGCATCTACATCCACTTCATAATTTCGTCCAGTGGCAGCATCACGTATCTGTATTCCATCTAACAATGTATTTGAAAAGCGGATATTGTCAACATTTATATGACCCCATCCAGCGTAACTATTGTCAACAATCCTGATTCTACCTACCTTGTTCACAAATGCCGCCAGATCCATTCTTTCGCGATACATCATTTCACTATTACGAAATGAAGACCGGGTGAGTTCCGTCTTCCAGCTACCATCGGGTTGTTTAGTTTGGAACTCAACATATAAACGTTGCGGATCTGCACCACCCCCAATCATGAAATAACAATACTGATTCGTTAGCAGGAACTCTTGAGAAGTGAGAATTCCAGTGGGCTGATCTCCCTGGTATTGGTTGAAATTATTGCCTTTTGGATTGTTTTCATAAGTACCTATCCAGTAGTTTCCATTAAAGCCATTGTTCATCCCCATATTCTTCCAATAATCGCCTCCAACTCCACCCTGGTTATATTCCATTTGGTAATTAATCCGCTGTGTAGTTACAGCAAATCGAATGGTTGGTTGGTTGCTGAAGGCCGTGCCTTCGGCTGTCCAACCGGTAAGCCCTCTTTCAAAATTCCAGTTGGGGAAATCAACATCCCGTTGCGGCTGATTTAGATTGGCAATAATTTTTGTGCCTGCCGGAGGAGTAACCGTTGGGTCCAGTCTTCGGATAGGTACGGTATCAACAACTTTTCTATTAAGTTTTATTTGTGCCTCTGCTCCCGAAAGGCTTGCAAGTCCCAACAATGAAAGTAGCAGCTGTTTTTTCATATAGTTGTATTTTTTGGAATAACATGGATAAGAAAATTTCAAATCCGGATGTAATTTGTAGTATTCCAAATCCAATCGCTATCCCTTAAAAACAGTATTTTCTACCCAGTTCCGTCAATCAAATTCGGTTTTCATCAGAAAATCATGGAAAAAGGGGAGCTAAACAAAAGCCATCTTCATTTTATTTGTAAACTGTGAAGAAATAGACTTTTATGAAGAAGCTAGTTGCCATTGCCCTTTTTGTCTTTACCGGAATAATTGCCTGGTCGCAACAGCATGACATTGACAGTCTGGAGAACCAATTAAAAGGAAGCCTCCCCGATACTACAAGAGCAAAAAGCCTTTCGCAACTGGCGATGAAATATGAAACAGTGGATACTTTAAAGTCTGTTCAGACTTACAGGAAATTAATTGACTTCACTATCAGCAAACGTTTGGATTATTATTCAGGGCTTGCTTATTTCAATCAATCATATATATTAAAGCAGAACCAGCATCTTAAAGAAGCAAAAGAAAGTCTTGACACCGCATTAGTGTATTATAGTAGGAGCGATAATCCGAATACCGAATTCAGGATAGCACAGGTGTATGCCCAGCTTTCAAATGTGGTAAAAGATCTTGGAGATTACAAAGCAAGCGTTGAATACCAGTTAAGAGCCATTGCTGTTTTTGAAAAACTTGGTAAGACAGCCAGTCTTATTGGGGCATATATAAATCTCTCAACTTTCTACCAACAAATTAATGAATTCGAAAAACAGGAATTCTATGCCAAAAAAGCATTGGATGTATCAAGGAGTACAGGCAGGCAGGATGATTTTTTTAAATCTTATGGACATATTGCTTATGCCCTTTGTCAAATGAACAAATATAAAGAAGCGAAATTATATATCGATTCTTCTAAGCTATATTATTCAACAGATCTTCCTTCAGATGTATTAATATCACATCACCTCATTGATGGTTTAATAGATATGAATTTGGGGTTATTAGAAGATGCCAATAAGACATTCTCCAAAGGATATGATGTTGCTATAAATACCAAATCAATATTTAGTATCATTCAGACAAGACTCCAATTATCAAG
>JBGAQE010000021.1:0-40267 GCA_044220885.1 Chitinophagaceae bacterium | reverse complement strand
TTTATTATATGTGAGCCATTATGCGGCACAAATTCCTTCCTGTATAAATAGGTTGATACAACTTGAAGCGGGAAGAATTTTTTTCACGCAAAGGCGCTAAGGAAGAGTACCTATTATTTTATACCCTGATTTTAATTTAAGGCGCAATGGAAATACATGGCTAAGAGGTCAAAGGAGGAAAAAGAGAATACAAATTTTTCTGTCTCTGATTTTTTTGAACCACTAAGTCTTATGTAGATTGAATAGGGTAGGGTTCTGGATGTTTAAAGGTTTAAAGTTTCAGGGTTTAAAGTTCTTAGATGAAACACTCTAAATAAATGTATAGAGATTTTATTTTGAAGTATTTTTTACCGCAGAGAATTATACCAACATATAAGCATGTATTTTCTACTTACATACTACCCTCCTTACTTACTCCCCTACTTGTATTTTCTTCCGGTCTTTCGGACTTCCCGACTTCCGGACTTTCCGTCTTTCCGCCTTTCCAACTTCCCGCCTTCCTGACAATCAAACCCTTAGAATTATCTGGATAACTCCTATCCCAAAAGCCAAATCCCGGCATCCACTTTGTATTTACATTTGTAAATAAGTCTGTCTCCCTATCAGGGACTTGGCAAATGCCTGCATTTCATAAATAGTAAAAAAACCTATCATGATTACAGTCATCATACCAGCACTGAATGAAGAAAAGACAGTTGCCAGCGTTGTTCGTCTGGCAAAGCAATCCCCTAATGTATCAGAGGTCATTGTAGTAGATGACCGATCTATTGACAATACCATTTATGAAGCCCGGAAAGAAGGGGCCAATGTTATCAGTAAGTTCTTAACTTGGTAAGGGCATATCAATGAAAGAAGGTGTTGCGGCTGCACGCAATGAAATATTGGCTTTCCTCGATGCCGATATTGTTACCTATCCCAAAAATGTAATTGAATTACTAACGGCTCCTATATTGAAGGGGGAAGCCGATTTCGTAAAATCCTTTTTCAAGCGTCAGGCAGGAAGGGTAACAGAACTGGTGGCAAAACCCCTCCTTTCCCTTTTACATCCAGGCTTTCCTGATTTCCAGCAACCATTAAGTGGAATGATTGCCGGAAGAAAAAGTTATTTCGAAAAGACAGAATTCGAAGAGGGCTATGGAGTTGATATAGGCATCTTGATGGATATGTATAATCTTGGAGCCAGGATAATGGAAGTCAATATTGGCTTTATCGAAAACCGGCTGCAGGAATTAAAACAATTAGGCAGGATGAGTCGCGAAGTAGCAAAAACCATCATGAAAAAAACAGCAGGATGGGTGCATCTTGGGCATTCTGAAGTTAAAACCAACCTTAGTAAGAGAGAAGAACTCGATCAGTCACTTCTTGAAATGGCAATTACAAAACAAAAGATTGCCATCCTGGATATGGATAATACCATATTACGAAAGAGCTTCCTTCACAGCAGCGGAACCTTTGGGTTCATGGAAGAGTTAGTGGAAGTGGTATCGAATAACAGGAACCCTTTTGTACGTACTAAAAAAATTGCCAAACTATTCTCTGGTAAAGAATGAATTGATCTCCTTGCTTCGGGTATTCCAGTTACAAAGCATCTCGATGATTTACTGAAAGTGTTGCGCAAAAAGGTATATAGTTGGAATCATCAGTGATAGTTATGATTGCATTACTCAGAACCTCCAGAATAACTACGGATTTGATTTCACCATTGCAAATGAACTTGAGTTTATTAATGATGTATGTTCGGGAGAAGTGAGGATACCTTCCATCTTCTTACAAGACAACAACAGTGAATGCGATCATGAATATTGCAAGATGAATGCATTAAGTCAAATATGCCAGCGGTTTAGTGTTGATTTAAATAATACCCTTGTAATTGGTGACGGAGAAAATGATATCTGTAGCCTGAAAAATGCAGGTATCGGAATAGCTTTTTGTCCCAATAACCATAACGTTGAAGCCGCTGCAAATTTTGTGGTGAAGGAGCCTGATTTCAAGGAGGTGATTGCGTTGCTCTGAGTTTTTTTCACGCTACTTGTCCCGACCTTTTGCGTGAGAGCCTGGGAAAGGCGCAAAGGGTCGCTGCGCTACGAATACATTTTACTACAGAAGTCCCGACACTTGACTTCAGACTTCCCGCCCCGGGTTATCACCCTGGGATACGATGATTCAACCCCTTCAGGGTTGGTTGTAAACATCCGGATTTTTACTTTTCTGACTCCCCGACTTCCGACTCCTGACTCCCGACTTGTATTTACTTCCGGTCTTCCCGACTTTCCGTCTTTCTGACTCACACCGTTACCTCAATCGTCGCCCCAATCCCCCTATCCGTAATAGCATCGCATTGGGGTTTCAAGTCGTCGTAGCTACCGAATTTCACGGCATATTTACCTCTGAAGTGGATGATATAGGCGCATTGTTCTGCTTGTTCGGCGGAGTGGCCGCAGACCTCCATTAGGGTTTCGATGACCCATTCGAAGCTATTGACTTCATCGTTCCATACTATAAGGCTACAGGGTTCCTCATGTTCGGTGAGAACATCCACATCTTCCATCATTTGTTCTGCTGGATTCGCCTTATCGAACGATTTTATCATGGGCTGAAGAATTTTGGTAAAAGTAGCCATTTTAGGAGGCTTTGGCAAGATAAGGGGGCGTTAAAGATTTCAAAATGGGATTAAACACTTATAAACCCCTTGCGAACCATAGAAATAAATGAAATAAAGATTGAAAAAAAATTTGGGCAAAAACCTCCAAACCTTATCTTTGCACTCCCAATAAAACGAGGGAGTTTAGCTCAGCTGGTTCAGAGCATCTGCCTTACAAGCAGAGGGTCGGCGGTTCGAACCCGTCAACTCCCACTCTATAGGTGCCTCACATGAGGCAGCCTATTTTTTTATGTGGACATTTTATATTCTTTACTCCTCTTTAAGAGACCGCTATTACATTGGCTTTACTGGAGATGTTCTCGAAGAAAGACTCCGAAAACACAATTCAAATCATAAAGGCTTTACAGGACATACCGGTGATTGGGTGGTAAAACTTGTAGAAACATATCCAACAAAACAAGAAGCTAGTAATAGAGAACGCCAGGTAAAAAATTGGAAAAGCAGGAAACTCGTTGAAAAGCTCATCGGTTCAGAGCACTCCGACTGATAAGTCGGAGGGGTCGGCGGTTCGAACCCGTCAACTCCCACAGGGAAAAGGTTTCAGATTAACTGGAACCTTTTTTTATTGCCAATTAATTTGTTGAAATACTACTAAGAGTTTTCACGCAAAAGGCGCAAAGGGTTACTTCCATATTAATAAGACTCCGAATTTTATTTAGGGAAAGGGGCGTGTCGCTGCGCGACCAATACAGGACCTTGATGGGAAAGGATAATGGGATGCAAAAGAGGATAGGTTTGACATACAACAACCATCGCAATTCCTTCCGCAATTTTGCATCCTGTCACCCCCGGATTGAAATCCGTGGCTACAATACTGAATCGAGGCTACGCCTCTGTGGTGGGACTCTGCTCGAACTAATGTCATATTTTAAAAGTCAACAAGTCACAATAACATTCGTACTAAATCTAAATTTTCCGCTGAGGTGCGTGTCTTCACGCACCTCAACTGAAACTTCTTAATAGTCAGTCTGTGCAAGGAATATATCTCTGCGCCTCCGCGTCTCTGCGGTAAAATGCATTTGCAGTCTGTGCGAATTTGCATAACCGATCAAAAAGGAATTACTGACTACCAAAGCTTACCAATACCTGAATCTCCCCTACCCACTTACCCATAAAATTGCAGAAAATACGGATAGCGCTTTTTTAAACCCTTATCAGCAAAAAAGTCAAAAAGCATTGATTTTTTTCAAACAGATTTCAACTGAGCTTGATAAAATTCCATTACCTACAAGCTTACCCGTATATTTTAAAAAATTATATGTTTTCGTAGATTTCCTAGCAAGGTTGCATCACAAAAAAATCTAAATTGATTTTCTATTCAAACAAAACTAACAAAATGAGAAAAACAACTTTACTGCTATTGTTAGTTGCCTTCTTTTTCACAGCTGCTGCACAACAGAGTCCTGTTATTGCCAGAGGAGCTGATGAAATAAAGGGCAACCTTATCAGGGTTACAGAACCCCTTCGTGCTATGACACCCGGAACCTCACTGGTAAAAGATGTTATAGTTCGTGATGAAAACGGAATCATCGGTAGCCACAAAATTCCAAGAACAGAAGAAAATTATCCGGAACAATCTTTTAATGGTGCCGATCCATCCCTTCAGCAAAAATATAATGTACAAGCAGAAGGAATGAATGCTGCCACAGTTGGTGCCAACTTCAACGGTATGGGGGTATACAGCGGTTAATCCGCCCGACCCTACTCTTTGCGTTGGACCCAACCATGTAATCCAGATGATTAATGGTAACTCTGGGGCGTATATGAAAGTGTATACAAAAACTGGTGGACAGGTTGTAGCCCAGGTTTTTCTGGATGCTATTACCGGTCGTGGTGGTCTTGGTGACCCTATAGCCCTATATGATCAATTGGCCGACCGCTTTGTATTAATAGAATTTGCCAATAAAGCAGAAAACGGAAATCAGGAAGGATTGATTTTCGCCATATCCCAAACCAATGACCCTTCAGGTGCCTGGTTTGTGTATTTCTTCGGATATGGTAATACATTCCCGATTATCCTAAAGTAAGCGTTTGGAATGATGCCTATTATGCAACAACAAACGACTTTGCGAATGCATCCACTTATTCAGGTTCCAGCGTTTGGGCTTTTGATCGTGCCAAAATGCTTGCTGGCGATGTATCAGCTTCCGCGCAAAGATTCACATTAGGAAATACAAACAAGTTTTTCTCCATGTGCCCTGTTTTATGGCAGGGTACTACCACTCCTGCAGCAGGTACAGGTGGCTTGATCGGCTATATGCAGGATAATGCATGGACAGCCTCTACAACCGATGTTGACAGTATTGGTCTGCTGGAATTCAAAGTGAACTTTGCCAATGCTGCTTTATCTACAGTAACGCATAAATCTTCAATGGCCACCACTCCGTTCAAATCTGATATTTGTACGGCTACTCGTGGACGTTGTATTTCCCAGCCAGGTTCTACAATTGCCCTTGAAGCCCTTCATCAGAAAGTTCAGAACCAGCCTGTATACAGGAACTTCGGTACCTATGAAGGAATCGTATTCACGCATGTGGTAGATAAGGGATCCAGCATTTCCGCCATCCGTTGGTACGAATTACAAAAGACTACTGGTAACTGGGGCATCACTCAGGAAAGCACATTCTCTCCAGATAATACACATCGCTGGTTACCAAGTATCTGTTATGATAAATTCGGAAACATAGGTCTTGGCTATAATGTTTCTTCCAGTGCCACTGGTGTTTTCCTAGGTGCAAGATTCAGTGGCCGCAAACAATGCGACCCATTGAATACTATGACCTATGCTGAACAAACAATTGTAGCAGGAACTGCCGCAAATGGAAGTAACCGTTATGGTGACTACAATCATCTGGTAGCTGATCCTGATGGAACCACATTCTGGTTTACTGCAGAATGGAATGGCGCTTCTACCTGGAACACCCGTATTGCTTCATTCACACTTGACCAATGTACACCTGCATTATGCGGTGATCCAACAGGATTGAACAGCAGTGCACTTACATTTACAACAGCAACTGTTGGCTGGACAGCTGTAGCCAATGCCATTAGCTATGATGTAGACTACAAAGCCAGCTCTTCAGCAACATGGATAAATGCAGTTACAGGTGGTACATCTACCTCAGTTGCTCTTTCAGGTTTAACTCAAGGCACACAATATGATTGGAGAGTGAGAGCAACTTGTGCAGCAGGAAGTGGCAATTATGTACAAGCACAATTCACCACTACTGCCCCTTGTAATGCACCCACTGGATTAACCAGCAGTTCTATCACAAGCAGCAGTGCTGTAGTTGGTTGGACATTAGTTAGTGGTGCTACAAGTTACACAGTTGAATACAAAACAACCGCAGCAACCACCTGGACAACTGCCGCCGCAGCAGCAACAAGCTCTCCTGTAACCATCAGTGGACTGGCTGCCAGCACTACATACGATTGGAGAGTACGTGCAAATTGTGCAAGTGGTACAAGCACTGATGCAACGGCCCAATTCACAACTGCTGCTGCAAGTGTTTGTCCTGGCCCATTAGATGTATCTACAAATGGAACAAGAGGTGGTGCCGCCACAATTCCATTTAATACTGATACGAAGGGATTGATAAATCCTGCGGGCGATAACGACTATTATAAGTTTGTTATCACTAACCCAGGTACAATCACAGTAACCCTTGGTACTTTACCAGCAGATTACGATGTACGTTTGTATAGAAATAATACTCAGGTTGCCATTTCACAAAACAGTGGAACAACCAGCGAAACTATCAACTACACAGCCACTGCCGGTACATATTATGCAAGGGTAACAGGCTTCAATAACGTATTCAATTCAACCATTTGCTATACCCTGAGGGTTCAATTAGGTACTGCTTCAGAACCTGAAATGACAGGGGCTGAAACGCTTACAGATAAATACAGGATCAAAGTTTATCCTAATCCTGTAAGCAGTGCATTGAATGTCTCCATTTCAGGAGCCACTTCAAAAGCCACTATCAAAGTATATGACCTCAATGGCAAATTGGTTCTTAGCAGAAATGCTACAGCAGGAAATACAAACCTGAATATCCACCAATTCAGTAATGGTATTTATGTTGTTAAAGTAATTGATACCAATGGCAATACATTGCATCAGTCAAAGTTTGTAAAACAATAATATCACTTTAGATTGTTATCAAAGACCGGCTTAATGCCGGTCTTTTTTTTTATAATCAAACTTGTATAAAAATACCCCTCAACAATATCTATCCACCAATGAATCCCCGAAAAAGATATTTTATCAAACAGGCAAATGAATTTATAATTTGCAGTCTGAAATCTCTCAGATGCCCATCTTCGCTTTAGATAAGGAATTGAAATTCCCTCCGGTCGATATGTCGGAGCCAGATGGCTTATTAGCTATTGGAGGCGATTTATCCTATGAGCGGTTATTGCTAGCCTATAGAAAAGGCATCTTCCCCTGGTATGAAGGAAAGACAATTTTATGGTGGTGCCCCGACCCCCGCTTTGTACTCTTCCCGAAAGAACTCAAAGTGAGCAAGAGCATGAAACAGATCCTGAAAAGCGGTAAGTTTCAATTCAAAACCAATACGGCATTCAAAGATGTAATCGGTAATTGCAAAACCATCAGCCGCGAAGGACAATCAAGTACCTGGATCACCAATGCTGTAAAAGATGCCTATACAGACCTTCATGAAAGAGGCATAGCACATAGTGCAGAGACATGGGAGAATGGTGAATTAGTTGGCGGACTCTACGGTATCCGACTTGGCAAAGTGTTTTTCGGGGAAAGTATGTTCAGTAAGAAAAGTAATGCCAGCAAATTCGCCTTTATAAATTTTGTAAATCAACTTATACAAGAAGGTGTAGAGATTATAGACTGCCAGGTGTATACTGAACACTTGGAATCGCTGGGAGCACGTATGATTCCGAGAAGGGAGTTTATAGAATTTATTGAGAAGTGGCAGTGATGTTATCAAATATATGTTGCGGGTTGCGAGTTACGGGTTGCGAGTTCGTACACCATCGCATCGTCTTACACCGTCGCAGTGTCTCCCGCATTTGAATTCACCTATACACGCAGCCCGAAGGGGACACTGCGATTCGGAGACAAGAACCCAAAACATTCTTACATTGTTTTCGCAGTGTCCACTGGTTACATCTCGATATTCATAGTCCCGATGCGGGAGACACTGCGACGGAGAGAACAACGAATTAACCCTTTGGACACGCTCGCGCCAGCAGTTTAAACTTTATTCAATTCAGACTCCAACTTATAACTTATTACTTATAACGTAAAACTTCTCTCAGAATCTCGTCGCCAAATACTCTGGCAACATCTTCCTCCAGGTAGGCCAGTCATGCGTCCACTCTGTTCCCCATACATCCAATTCATACCAAATGCCTTTATCATATAATATCTTGGCAAAACGACTGCCGCTGGATGGGTCTTCGTAAGCACCGCTACCGGTGAGGATATGAATATGCCCACTGCGACGAATCTGTTCTAATATATTATGGTCGGTGAGGTTGGGCATATAATGCATAGGACTGTTGAAATATACATCATCATCCCAATAGCCCTTCGTATACTCAGTCAGTTCATACACTCCACTCATAGCAATTACTCCATTGATAAGGTCGGGACGTTTCAGAAACAGATTCATGCTATGTAAAGCACCGAAAGAAGCCCCGCAAGTAATAATCTGTGTTTCCTGGCTGCTATTAGTGCGGATAAATGGCACGACTTCATTATAGATATAGTTGTTCCACTGCTGATGTCTGATAGCCTTCTGCCTTGGATCCATATTATTGTTCATCCAGCTCTCATTATTGATGCTGTCTACTGAATACACTTTTACTTTTCCTCCCTCTATATATGGTTTCAGATAATCCATCAACTGGAATCGCTCATACTCCAGATAATCTGCGGCGGCTGTTGGAATAAGTAATAAGGCGAATCCATAATGTCCATAAACTGCAATTGGCATTTCCTTATTTAAAGAGGGACTATACCAGGAAGTAAGATGACGATCCATAAAAGAGTTTTTAATAGCGTAAGCGATAAAGATAAAAAACCGGAAATTGGCAGGGCTATTTATTTTTCGACCACTTCCTTTTTCCAGGCATACACAGTATAATGTTTGAGGGTTGTCACTTTGAGTACATTGTTCTTTACATACACTTTCTTATACTCCCTGAATTTCTTGTCCTTATCCATAAAACCTATGATACAGGAAAAAGGTTCCGCTCCCTTCCTGATGACTGGTTCGGGCCAGATACCGAAATTGGGAAGCTTAAGGGTATCTGTTCCCCTTATTTCCTCGTATTGCATCTTTAGTAAATAGTAGAAAGTAGCCGGCGTTTCAAACAATTCCACTTTGAAATACCAATCGTTCAATGGATTTCCGGTAGTGACTTTGAAGCTGGCTACAGCTTCTTCTTTAACCTTATCCCTCTTTTGAGGAACTATATCTAAAGGAGAAGGTGAAGTGACAGTAGTATCTTTAGTAACGGCTGCGGGGTTCACAGTTGAACCAGAATTGTTGTTACAGGAATTTAATATCAATAATACTAGAAGACAAAAATTCAGTACTCGGTATTTCATCCTCCAATTTTCAGAAATTAGGGGAAAGAACCAATTTTTTCTCCGGCTTTTTTTCCAGATAGGTATGAATCAGACTCCTTATATAGTCATTCTCCGGATAGCGGGTTAGAAATCCCTTTACCGTCTCTAAATCATGTATCTCGTTTTCCAATGGAATATAACCCATTCCATAGAACCTTCCTCTTTCCATCAAAATCACACTTTTCTCTTCCGGAACATTACCATCATCAACAACCGCAAAAGTGGGCAAGTTTTCAGTCAGATAACTGATGGCTTCTTCCACCCTCTTATTATATTTCGCCGGTTTTTCCTTATGGTTACAGGCTCCCTTGCAATAGCCTTCTTCAATACCTACACAATCCACTTCATCTTTTTGAAGGAAACAGAACTTGGGACATAAATTATATTTCTTTATCAATTGCTGTAATACCTGCCGGCCTTCTGCAATCATTGAGAAGGAATATAAGGGTTCCATCCCTTTCCGCTTTTTTTCTATTGCCAGTCTCAGATAGCCTTTCTGGTCGGTAAATGTATACAGCCCATATACAGCAGAAAAGGATTTCTGGCTGTTATTATAGGGAGGCCACAATCTTTTTATTTCAATGCTCTCTAGAATAAATGCCATTAATTCGGTTGAGCAGGACTGATAGGATATGCTATGGATAGTACGAAGAAACTCCTGCCGTTGCCGTCCTGCACCATTATGGGTGAAATGACTTCTTACCCTGTATTTCAGGTTCTTTGCCTTCCCAACATAAACGATCTTACCCTTCTGGTCGTGGAAATAATATACACCTGGAGTATAAGGCAGCTTATCTACTTCTTCTTTTGGAAGATGTGGAGGAAGAGATTGTTCTTTCGCCCCTTTTTTTATGAATTGATTGATATGGGGCTCGGCATTATTCTGAAGCAGGTGTTCCAATAATTTTACGGTTGCATCAGCATCGCCTCCAGCCCTGTGTCGTTGGGTAATTGGTATTTCAAAATGACGGCAAAGATTACCCAGGCTATAGGAAGTTAATCCAGGGAACACTTTTTTTGTAAGTCGAACTGTACAAAGTTTTTTCGTTTCCAGGCTAAATCCAGCCACTTCCAAATGGTGTTTCAGGAAGGAATAATCGAAGTTCACATTATGGGCCACAAACACTTTTCCTTCCAGCCATTGGGCTATTTCAGGGGCCATTTCAGCAAAACTGGGGGCATTTTCGACCATTTCCGGGGTGATTCCGGTCAATATCTGGATATATCTTGGAATGGGCCGAAGGGGCCTGAGAAGGCTTGAAAACCGGTCAATAACCTGCTTCCCATCATGCAACACAATAGCGACTTCAGTTATGTCGTTATTAGCAGCGTACCCTCCTGTGGTTTCAATGTCGACGATAGCAAACATGTGATAAAGTTAGGTGACCGGGAGGAATACAAAAATGAAAAACCAGTTCTGAGATGCAGCTTCCTGTTACAAAAAGCTGATAATCAGGATTAAAAATAGTCGTCAAGACTTATACCCGATCCGTCCCTGTGCATTAATAACCCGTAAAATCCATTATCATGCAAAAAATCGACATTCAAAATGCAGGGGAAAACATGACACTTGCAGCCGCAGCAGTACTTTATTTTTCGGCACTTGTGTTGTTTTCATTCTGGTTCACACAAAATTGATTTATTCCTGTTTTAGGATACCTGATACCCGCCAAAAGCTAGTTTTGGCGGGTATTTTTTCCCCATTTTGAGGCCAGGGGCTTGCAAGGTTCAAACCCTTGTATTACTTTTGCCTCATACACTGGTGAAGCTACAATGCCTTTGTATTTGATTCGTCCCCTCTACCCGACCGCATTAGTACCTAATTTAATTCTTATCGCATCCCTGTGAAAGCTGAATCTTTGATCGTACGATTCATCAAAAAAAAAGTAGCGTATGAAAAAGTTAAACACATTTCACGTAGGAGAAACCGTTAAGGTCCTTTTAATGGCAATTGGCTTTCTGGGATTCGTAATGGCTGTATCTTATCTTTATTGGTTCGCATAAGGCTCAATGCTTGATGCTAGATGCTTAATGCTATTTTTCCCAGGGCTTAAGGCCTAAGGCATAATGCTAGTATCTGAATTGGTACGAGTTCAGGCTTCGTATTTCAGGATTATTTTACCACTATTTCAAGTTGGGATTTTCCTATTGCTATAAGCTAGATGCTTAATGCAGGGATGCTTGATGCTGGATGCTAAATGCTGGATGCTTGATGCCTAGCTCCAACGCAAATACAAAATACATTTTACCGCAGAGAACAGGAGCAAAACAAGAGCTTGCACTGAGTTATTAAAATAACTAAATGGAACTTTTAATATAACTCTGCGCAAACTCTGCTGTCTCTTGTTCTCTGCGGTAAAATGTATTTTGTATTTGACATCTAGCATCAGGCATCCAGCATTTAGCATCCAGCTTCAAGCACTCAGCTTTTAAGCATCCTCCCCGCCTCCTCACTCAAACTCTTTATATGCAAATCCCGCTGAGGGAATGGAATGTTTACTCCCAGTTCGTCGAATTTCTGATATACAGCTTTTAGTATCTCACTTTTCAATATCGTCCAGCGGTCATAGTTATTAGTCCAAAACAAAATTCGGAATGTTACAGCACTATCTGCAAAATCATGGACGAGTATACTTATAGGGGGATGAAGCATCACATCATTATTAGCTTCCAGCACTTGCTTTATTCCTTCAGTAGCTTTTACAAGATCTGTTCCATAGGCTACCCCAATAAGCAACTCGATCCTCCGGTAGGAATTATTGTGTGTCCAGTTCACCAATTGCTGTGAAATGAATTCACCATTGGGAACAATGATATCCGATCCTTCGAATGTTGATATCTTGGAACTTCGAATACCTATCTCCTTCACTGTTCCTATACGCGTACCTAATTCTATTACATCCCCAATCTGCATTGGCTTTTCAAAGGCGAGAATCAAACCCGATACCAGGTTATTGACGATATTCTGCATTCCGAAACCGATACCTACACCTAAGGCACCTACTACTATAGTTAGTTTATCTGTAGGAATCCCGGCTGCTCCAATGGCTAACAAGAAACCACCACCGATGATGCCCATACGAAGTAACAATACCCAGGACCCTAGCTTGTTCTTTTGGGTAGATGCAAATTGCTGATCGGTGGTACCGAAAAAATAGGTCAGTAAACGGGCAAGGAAGGTGGAAATCCAGATGATCAGAACAAATGTGAGGATATTACTTATTGTGAATTGTATATTACCCAACTCAAGTGGCATCGAGAACCATTCCTTTACAGTTTCCAGAATGGTATCGAAAACATTAAGGCTCCACATGATGGCAAAAAACCAGAAGATCATGGCGCCTGCCAAAAGGAAATTGCGGAATTTATCCTTTATCTCATTAAAATGAAGATAAGAAGTCACTTTCCAGCTCTTATGTGCTTCCAATTGCAGGTAGAGGGCTTCCAAAATCAATTCCAATAATATATGCAATGAAACCGCTAAGGAAACACTGATAATAGAAGAATTTGAAAAGAACTTAGCCAAAGTGAACCGTCCATACGCATTAAATAATAATGCCAGCACATTCGTAATGATAAACAGCCAGAGAACTTCCCTCATATACCTTGGATATATCACTTTATCGAATGGCTGCAATTTTAAAATAGCATATCCCAAAACAATGGCGATAAGATTTAATGTAAATATCACCCAACGCTCACCTAGTGAAGACTGCACTAATACATTACTCAAACCAAAGCACAGGAAAAGAGCCAATATGGCAATCCAGTATTTCCTGAACTTATCACTCCAATCTTTCCAACTCATTACAGTAGCCACAATCAACATACAAAACCATAACAGCTCTACATAAAAGGCCGGTGGTGCCTGATACAGAAATGGAGCGATTGTAAAAAAGATCAATAAGGCTGGCAACCAGCTTCGTTTTGCTGTAAAATGCAAAGGCGTCAGCAAATCCTGATTCCCTTTCGTAATGATCAGCCTGCGGTTAAAGAAAATCCATAAGAAAAATACCAATGCAATGACAATATTAAGCAAGCGTTGGGCCCAGGTTAGTTTATAATAAAATTGCAATACCCTGAACGACCTTGTTACCGTATTGCTAACAGACTGAAAAAAGGAAAACCGGTATTCAGATGATTTCACCTGCCATAATGGTGATTCTTCCTTATCCCAAATGATCTTTTTATAATTACTGATCCGGTAACTGACATCATCAGATATATCCGCAACATTTATATAAGCCTTCGCTATCCTGTTTTGCAAAACACCCACTTTCTTTAACGTAATCCTATGAAGAGAATCAGTAAGGTTCCATTTCTTGCTGACTTCCAGATATTGCTGGAAATAGAGATATAACAAAGTTGTGTCCTCAGGCATTTTCCGGAAAGAACTGTCGTTGGCGAGTGCCTGGATATCGGCATTTATCTGCGACATCTTCTTGCTGTACTGTATAAGGTCTGTTTGCCAGCCCTTCATTTTCTTTTCAATCTGAATCAGCAAGGATTTAGTCACATAAAGACTCCTGAGATTGTATTGGTTGTAATCATTATCAAGATTATCATCAATCAATGAAATGATATTCTCGTAATAGGGTAACTCCTCAGCTAATGCCGAAGTATCGAATCCTCTTCGTAAGGTGCCATTCACCTTATTCAGGGCAGCAGTTAATTCTTCCAGCTTCACTACAAGAGATGTTACAGAGGTATCGGAGAGATATACATTCCCGGTATCCTTGGCTCTGGCACTTATAGAGTCGCGGTGGTAGCGCTTCTCCAGCGAATCGGTATTGATTTGCTGGGCCTCAGTACCCAAAGATGTAAGGACCATCCAAATCGTCACACATAGTGATAAACCTTTACGAAAAAACATACTACAGCCAGTTTGGCGACTAATATAGTCAATAATTTGGGCTTACCCCCTGCTACCCTCTCAAAAACAGGCCTAATTCCTTACCTTTGACAGCCCTAAAAAGGACCTTTTGAACATGGAACTGAGTAAGAATTTTGAGCACCAGGCAGCAGAAAGCAAATGGTACCAGTTATGGCTGGACCAGCGATATTTTAATAGTACTCCCGATGACAGGGAACCTTATACGGTTGTAATACCTCCACCGAATGTAACGGGAGTGCTCCATATGGGACATTGCCTTAACAATACCATTCAGGATATTCTGGTAAGAAGAGCGAGAATGCAGGGCAAAAATGCCTGCTGGGTGCCAGGTACCGACCATGCCTCTATTGCCACTGAAGCCAAAGTGGTTCAGATGCTCAGGGAAAGAGGCATTGCTAAATCATCCTTAAGTCGAGAGGAATTCCTGAAATATGCCTGGGAATGGAAAGAGAAATATGGTGGCATTATTCTTCAGCAGTTGAAGAAATTGGGTTGCAGTCTTGATTGGGACCGTACTCACTTCACTATGGACCCAGCGTATTACGAATCCGTTATTAATGTCTTCATCGATTTATATAATAAAGGCTATATCTACCGAGGAAAACGAATGATCAACTGGGATGTAAAAGCAAAAACAGCCCTGAGCGATGAAGAAGTAATACGTAAAGAAACACATCAGAAATTATATTTCCTCAATTACAAAATTGATGGAAGCGAAACAGAAACAATAACTATTGCCACTGTAAGACCTGAAACCATCATGGGTGATACAGCCATCTGTGTTCACCCTAAGGATGAACGTTATACTCACTTACATGGCAAGTTCGCCATTGTTCCTTTGATCAACCGTCGCATTCCGATCATTACAGATGATTATGTGGCGATGGATTTCGGAACAGGTGCCCTTAAGGTTACACCGGCTCATGATACTAACGACTATCAATTAGGACAAAAGCATGGATTGGAAGTGGTTGACATTTTCAATGAGGATGGTACTCTGAATAGTGATGCACAGATATTGGTTGGAGAAGACAGATTTGATGCCCGCAAGAAAATCATTCCATTACTGGAAGCAGCAGGTCAATTATTAAAGACAGAAGATTATACGAGTGAAGTTGGATATTCTGAAAGAACAGATGCTGTTGTTGAACCAAGATTGAGTTTACAATGGTGGGTGGATATGAAAAAGATTTCTGGCCCTGCCCTATCTGCTGTAGTAGATGATGAAATCAAGTTCTATCCGGTAAAATTCAAGAATCTCTATCGCCATTGGATGGAGAACATTAAAGACTGGTGTATCAGCCGCCAATTATGGTGGGGGCAGCAGATACCTGCATGGTATGATGCTGATGGGAAGTTTGTTGTAGCTGCTACAGAAGCAGCTGCAAAAGCAGAATACAAAAAGCAATTTGGAAAGGAAGCATCTTCATTGAAACAGGATGAAGATTGTCTGGATACCTGGTTCTCTTCCTGGTTATGGCCATTTGAAGTATTCAATGGGTATAGCAATCCAGGTAATAAAGATGTTGAATATTATTATCCAACCAATACCTTGGTTACAGCTCCTGAAATCATATTCTTCTGGGTAGCGAGGATGATCATGGCAGGATTTGAATACAAACAGGAAAAACCATTTAGCGAAGTATACTTTACCGGTATCGTAAGAGATAAGCAAGGAAGGAAGATGAGTAAGAGTTTGGGGAATTCACCAGACTTACTTGAATTGATTGACAGATATGGCGCCGATGCCTGCCGCTTCGGAATCATGATTGCTTCACCTGCCGGCAATGACCTGTTGTGGGATGAAAGCAGTAATGAACAAGGACGTAATTTCAATAACAAGATCTGGAATGCATTGAAGTTGGTGAAGATCTGGGAAGGGAGAGTGAGTCGTGAGTCTGAAGTTGGGAGTCAGGAGAAGGGAGATTTTGCAGTGAGATGGTTTGCTAATAGATTAGAGCAGGTGAAAGTTGAATTGGATGCTCAGTATAAGGAATTCAGGTTGAGTGAGGCCTTGAAAACCATCTATTCATTGATATGGGATGATTTCTGTAGCTGGTATCTGGAATGGGTGAAGCCTGGATTTGAGCAACCTATTGATAAGAACGTTTATGAAAGCACTGTGAACTTCTTTGAAGAACTGATGCTTTTGTTACATCCTTTCATGCCATTTATCACTGAGGAAATTTATCACCAGCTAAGAGACAGGGCTGCAGGAGATGATATCACTATCAAACAACAATCTGCAACTGGAAATGTTGATAGCGCATTAATAGCTCAAGGACAATTATTAAAAGATCTTATTACCGGTATCAGGGATGTTCGTAATAAGCAACAGATAAAACCAAAGGAAACCATCGGGCTTTCTATACAAACAGAAAATGCCGCTGCTTACAATGAATTGCTTTCATTGTTCTCAAAGCAAGTGAATGCCAGAGAGATTTCATTTGTAACAGCTGCAGTGCCAGGCACCATCACCGCCGTTATCGGTAAAGACAAGTTTTATCTGGAAGCAGAAAAACCTGTTGATACTGGCAATCAGAAAGAAGAGCTTTTAAAAGAACTTGAATACCAGAAAGGATTCCTTTTGGCCATCGATAAGAAACTCGGCAATGAACGTTTTGTTCAAAATGCCAAACCCGAAGTGGTGGAACTGGAACGCCGCAAGAAAGCAGATGCGGAGGAGAAGATAAGAGTGATTGAGGAGAGTCTTTCAACACTTTAAACCCCCTCACACTCCGCCACGGCGGAGTAACTAGGTCGATCTCACTTATTAAACACCGTTGTTATAAAACATAAATTTCCGAACTCTTTGAGATTTCGGAACTTTATGATTTATACCAACTACAATTTCAAGGTGCGTAAAGACACGCACTTTAGCGTGATTCTTGCACTTCAGCCCTCTGGAACTTATTGAACTTATCAAACCTATTGAACAACTCCAACAGATCAACGATTTATAATAGTTACAGGCAGCACCACCTCCCACTGATTCGCCGAAATACCCTGCACATTCGCATCCAACAATCTGCTATACCTGATACCGAAGCTTAATGGTTGCTGATTCCACCACTTGGTATCGAAGAAAATTTCAGTTCCATAAGAACGGTAATCACGGGTAACTGGAGCCTTGTTCTGGTCAAAATCCTTAATATGAGTTAAATCAAAAAAGAAATTGGCTCTTATACGCTGGAAGTAAACGATGCTGGCAAAACCCCAATCAGGGTATACAAGGGGCATATGATAGTTGGCCGCCAGCTTATACATGTTAAAGAAGCTTCTCACATCATAACCTCTTGAAAAAGGGAAATTGTTACTGAAGAGGATATTCCGGGCCGTATCACGACTCTGCCAGGCTGTATTGAAAACTATACTATGATTATTGAATAAACCCGGGAAATACCAAAGGCCATCAGCCAAAAACTGCCTGCCTTCAATCTGCGTAATACCGTAGTTGAGTTCCGACTTGATCGTTTGAGCAAACCTGGGATAAATATGTTGCCTGGCTTTTTGCACCTGATTGGTAAATGTCAGGTAAGAATTCGTATATCCATACGATTTATCATCCAACACATCACTATACGCCCCTTTAACAATCGGTTTATTATATACATAATCGGTTCCAAAGCGCAGGGATGTATATGTTTTTCCACCAGAAAAATTAAATGGCAGCAGGAAACCTGTACGAAGTTCCACTTGATCCCAACGAACCAGTTCCCCATTGAAAGTGGCACTCCTGTCTTTCGTATAACCAATCCCTAATCGCAGCCAGGGGAACAGTCCTCCATAAGCTCCGATAACGCCAACCTTCTTACTGTGCTCATTTGAATTATAGGAGAAACTGGCTTCTCCCTGCAAAGTGTTCAACACATTTTCGGAAATGAAAGTAATGCTTGATTCAACACTACTAACTGCAGGTAACCAGCTATGAAAATTGATGAGGTGAGACCCCTTTCCATACTTTTTTACTTTATAATCTGAACTTGTAGTTTCCGATTGAACAACTGCAGTGTCTTGAAGTGATTTTATTCCATATACAGGAAGGGCTCCACCGATTTGTCCGGACACTATGGGTTGAAACGTATTTTCATTTATACTTTCATGAACCATATGATATCCAACTGCAGTAAAATCTGTCCAGGCCATTTTCCCTTCACCTACTACCAATTGATAAGAACCAGTAGCCAGGCCTTTTGAGAGATTATTTACTTCATGCAGTTTGCCATTTATGATGGCATAATTCTTATCTGTTTCGCCAGCAGCCACCGAAACTGAAATAATATCTCCTTTAACATTTGCAAATCCGATTACATTCGGACTGAAGGGTATCAGCCATTCCACTTCATCAGAATCGATAGAAAAAACACCCAAAGCCATTTCTCCCTTTTTACTTCTTACTGCCGAAACTATTTTTCCTGTCTTATAGAATTTGGGATACGTGTAATAATATCCTTCCTTATTCGGTACTGATTTTATTATTGTTCCCGAATCTGCATCAATTATATCAAGACGGGAGGAACCATCGGTACTTACATTTACAGCCACTATTGATTTGCCATCTGCTGAAATATCAGGGGCAAAATATTTGCTGTTACGAACCAATGTATGTTGTTGGCCAGTAGTAATATCAAGCAATCTGATTTCACTATAGTCGCGCCAGCCCCAGCGCAAATCGAATCCAACAGCTGCATATACTATTTTCCCATTGCTATAAGAGAAGTGATTATCCAATGAAATATCCTTTACCCGTATCACTTCTTCTTCGCCAGTAATTATATTTCTGTTTATAAATTTCGGAATCGCCTTATAACTACTTTTTACGAAAACAAGATGATTACTGTCTACCCATTGAGGATATTCTTCACTCCCGGCAAAATGCTTTTGTTGTTTAGCCCAATTTGAAGAGGCAGCTTTATTGGTTCCCACATCTACCTTGAAATAACTTAAAGCCGCTTTGCGGTATTCTTTATAACTGATTCCGATATTCCTTTTTACAGCTGACTGGAATGGATATATCAGTCCTTTAAAACGTACGGCATCATTAGTGACTTTAGCCCATACGTCTTTCCCATATTTCTCCCTGCCATAAGCAGTAAGTATATACCCAAGCTGGTAGTGGTCTGGTACATAATCACGAAGTGAGCCATTCCTGAGTTTTAGCCAGGAATAGTTTTTTCCGGCATCCCATAGCGACCGGTAGCCATTAAAAAAGAAAGACATTCTGCCGCGTCCCTGATTACTAAGAAGGGTTTCAGAATATACAGCATCTCCCTCCCAAAACCAGTTAGGGATAGCAGTACTATTGATAAAACTTAGTCCATACTCTCCTGCCAGTATATAAAACAGCCGTGAAATGCCTTTATTAAAATTGTTGAATTGCTGAACGTGTCTCCATTCATGTTGTGCCAGTTGCTGGTACCAGGGAAGACTGCCAAGCTCAAAACTATTCTGCTGTGGAGTCATGAAGAATTCACTGCGTCTGGGGCCTAAGCCAACATAAGCATTTGAGATAGTCGTTTGGTTCTGCAGTACGATATTGATCTTCCTGAAGAGGTTTCCTATTGTGTATTGCGACGCCCCCATCTGGCCTGTAATAGCTGCAATTTTCTTAGCCACTTCCTGTAACCCATCGGGGAATATTATCCTTACCGTATCATTATTAACCTGTTTCCATTTCAGGGATGGTGGATTACCTCCAAATTCCTGTGCTGAAGCGCTGACAGCGAAAAAAACAAAAAAGGCAATAAAGCTGGCTCTTGAAATTAAATACATGTAAAAATTTAAAAGCTATTAATAACAGATACGACAAATTTGAATGGCGGTCATTTATGGAAGGCTAATTTTTTTGCAATATCAGCTCCCATGCCTTCAGCCGAAATGCCATATCCGGTTACCAAAACCCCCTTCATACCATTTGAAGAGGCGATGCCATAGACAACCGCTTCATCGGCAGGGTCGGTATTCCCTTCAAAGCGATGGACTTCAGTAATTTCAAACTGGTCGATCGAGAATTCCAGTTCGTTACAGATAAGGCAGTTTTCCTTCAAATTGAAATCGAGGCTATACCCCCTGCTTTTCAGGCCGTTAACGGCTTCCGACACGGTTTCATAATAGATCATGGCCATAGATTTGAAACCAATTTACCACATAAAACCCTGCCAAAATGCAAATCTGTTTAGCCTTTTAAAGGGTTTCTCACTTAGGCTTAAATCCTCTTGTGTTTTAGGGCTAATAATCATACTTTTGCCGCGAACTTAAAAAAGCAAAAATGTCTACAACAACTTCTCACATTGATTTTAATTTAAAAAACAAAGTAAAAGATATCAGCCTGGCTGAATGGGGCCGTAAGGAAATCCGTTTGGCAGAAGCAGAAATGCCAGGTTTAATGGCTATCCGCGAAGAATACGGTCCAACCCAACCGCTTAAAGGCGCCCGTATTGCTGGCTGTCTTCACATGACCATCCAAACTGCGGTTTTGATTGAAACCCTGGTAGCTTTGGGTGCTGAAGTTAAATGGAGCTCTTGCAATATCTTCTCTACGCAAGACCATGCCGCTGCTGCTATTGCTGCTGCAGGTATCGGTGTATTTGCCTGGAAAGGACAAACCATTGAAGAAGCTGATTGGTGTATTGAACAAACCCTGTTCTTTGGCGCTGCTGACCGTCCTTTGAACATGATCCTTGATGATGGTGGTGACCTTACCAATATTGTGTTGGATAAATATCCTGAACTGGTTAGCCATGTAAAAGGTATTTCTGAAGAAACCACTACTGGTGTACATCGTTTATATGAAAGAGTTGCTAAAGGAACTTTACCAGTACCTTCTATCAACGTTAACGACTCTGTTACGAAATCTAAATTCGATAACAAATACGGTTGTAAAGAAAGTCTGGTTGATGCGATCCGTCGTGCTACCGACGTTATGATGGCTGGTAAGGTAGCCGTTGTAGGTAGTTATGGCGACGTAGGTAAAGGTTCTGCTGCTTCCCTTAAAGGTGCAGGTTGTCGTGTAATCGTAACTGAAATCGATCCTATCTGCGCATTACAAGCAGCTATGGACGGATTCGAAGTGAAGAAAATGGTGGATGCTGTTAAAGAAGCTGATATCGTTGTTACTGCATCTGGTTGCCGCGACCTGATCACTGGCACCCATTTCAAACTGATGAAAGACAAGGTTATCGTTTGTAATATCGGCCACTTCGATATCGAAATCGATATCGCCTGGTTGAATACTAATTATGGTCACACCAAAGACACCATCAAACCACAGGTTGATATCTACAATGTTGATGGAAAAGATATCATCATCCTGGCTGAAGGCCGTCTGGTTAACCTGGGTTGTGCTACTGGTCACCCAAGCTTCGTAATGAGTAACTCATTCAGCAACCAAACCCTCGCTCAAATAGAACTGTGGCTGAACCATAAGAACTATGAGAACAAGGTGTATGTATTACCAAAGCATCTTGATGAGAAAGTGGCTCGTTTACACCTGGCTAAAATTGGTGTACAGCTTGACGAACTCACTCAAGAACAAGCTGATTATTTGGGCATACCAAAGAACGGACCATTCAAGAGCGAACATTACCGTTACTAATCGTTTCTGCAAAAGCAGAACCGACTACTTCATAAACCCGCTTCATATAGAAGCGGGTTCTTTTTTTAACAGGGTCTTCTATTTGAATTTACAGGCATTAAGTAACTTTAGGGTACACAATTCAACATAACACTTCAATATGAAACCGCGTATTTTTCTATTCAGCCTATTAACTATTTTATTCTGTGTATCTCAATCTGAAACAATAGCACAAAGCACCAGGCAAGAAAGGAAAGCTGCTGAAGAGGCACTTGTAAAAAAGAGTGTGGAAGGAAAGCAATATGTATTCACAGCAAGATCTGCCAACCCAACCGGAGGACGAAGTATCAATCTCACTTCCATCTATGAATTGAAAGTATATGGTGATACCGTTATCTGTGATCTCCCCTATTTCGGAAGAGCGTTTACTGCTACCGCGGCTACCGGTGGCGGTATCAATTTCACGTCCACAAATGCAGAGTATACATCTACTGATGCTAAGAAAGGAGGATGGGATATAAAGATCAAACCTAAAGATGTTTCTGATATCAGAGAAGTAAACCTATTCATTTCCCCAAGCGGCTATAGTACGGTTACTGTTACAAGTAATTCCCGTCAATCCATCTCCTACTATGGAACCGTAAGTGAAAGGAAGTATAAGAAGAAGAAATAAGTTCGTATTAATTAGTAAGAGCTTCGAATAATACTTCCACCGGATGCATTGCCTTTCGGCCAGTGCCATCCTTTACCTGATGGCGGCAACTTGTTCCTGGTGCAGCAATGATTGTGTCTATAGCCGCTTTCCGAACAGCTGGGAACAAGACCAACTCTCCGACTTGTTGCGACAGTTCAAAATGCTCCTTTTCATATCCGAAACTACCAGCCATACCACAACAACCCGAAGGCAAAGTTTCTACCGAATAATTATCCGGGAATGATAATAAAGTGGCTGTGTATGAAGTAGAAGATAATGACTTCTGCTGGCAATGTCCATGCAACAATATCTTTTTCGGTGCATTTGAGAACAGGCTCTTATCCAGATTACCTTTTGCTATTTCAGCAGCCAGAAACTCTTCTATAGTAAATACATTTTTCGACAAGGCTTTGGCTTTATCCAACATATCATCATCGGCCAAATCAATATATTCATCACGGAAAGTCAGGATGGCTGAAGGTTCAATTCCTATCAATGGCGAATCAGCACTTATCAGTGGATAAAGAGTTGCCACATTCTTATTGGCTATTTTCTTTGCTTGCCTGAGCAATCCTTTCGACAAGCAAGCACGACCGCTTTCCAAATGTTCAGGTATCTCCACTTCGTATCCCAACTTAGAAAGCAAGCTGATTGCTGTAATCCCTATTGATGTATCATTAAAGTTGGTAAACTCATCACAAAACAGGTATACCTTTTCCTTTTTTATTCCACTATTAATGGTAAGCCTGTTTTTATTCCACCATTTCTTCAAAGTAGTTTTATACATCGTGGGCATACTTCTATTCGGAGCAAAGCCTGCAAACTTCTTTATCAGTGTTGAAGTAAATGAGTTAGTGACAAAGAAATTATACGCTCCAGGCCAGATGGTACCCAACGCAGATATCTTACTGAAACTGGCAATCAACCGCGAACGGAAAGGAACACCATTGGCATCGTAATAATGTTGAAGGAATTCAGCTTTCAGTTTTGCCACATCCACATTACTGGGACATTCCGATTTACAGCCCTTACAGCTGAGACAAAGATCCATCACCTCATAAATTTCCTTATGGTCGAAGCGATTCAACTTATCTGAATTGGTAAGGAACTCTCTTAAAATATTCGCACGCGCCCTAGTAGTATCTTTTTCATTTCGGGTAGCCATATAAGAGGGACACATGGTGCTTCCACTAAGGGCTGTCTTCCGGCAGTCCCCACTTCCATTACATTGCTCCGCATGCTGCAAAACATCCTGGTCAGGAAACCGGAATATGGTTTTGAATGCTGGAGTCTTTTGTCCAGGTGTATACCGCAACATGGTATTCATCGGAGGTGTATCAACAATCTTACCTGGATTGAAAATATTATTTGGATCCCAGGCTTTCTTGACTTCTTTCAATAATGCATAGTTCTTCGCTCCCACCATTTGTGGAATAAATTCTTCAAACGACATGGTATTCATCGGAGGTTCAACAATCTTACCAACCTTACCTGGATTGAAAATATTTCCCAGGCTTTTACAATAATGGGTGGAATAAATTCTCCTCTCAAACGACCATCTCCATGTTCTCCACTTAAGGAACCATTATATTTTTTTACAAGGGTAGCAATCTCTTCGGCAATGCTGCGGAAAAGGGCATTCCCTTCTTTCGTTTTTAAGTTTATGATTGGACGAAGATGTAATTCTCCTGATCCGGCATGAGCATAGTGCACAGAGAAGAGTCCGTACTTTTTTAATATCTCATTAAAATCCCTGATATAGGCAGGAAGGTCGTTCACATCCACGGCAGTATCTTCTATAACTGGTACTGCTTTATCATCTCCAGGCAGGTTGCTTAACAAGCCTAATCCTGCTTTACGAAGGGTCCATATTTTTTTGGTGTCATTCCCAAATAACAAGGGGAAATGATATCCAAGTCCTGCTGCTCTCAAAGCTTTTTCACAAGCAGCGGCATCACGTTCAACTTCAGCTTTTGTTTCCCGTGCAAATTCAACCACCAAAATGGCACCCGGATCACCTTGTACAAAAAACCGGTTCTTCTGCTGTTCTATATTGTTCTTGGTACATTCCAATATATAATGATCAATCAGTTCGCTGGCACTTATATTGAATTGAAGGGCTATCAGGTTTGCACGAAGCGATTCATCGATGGAATTAAAATGAATGCATAGCAATCCCGTTTCTTTTGGAGGAAGCGGCACCACATTCAATTTTATTTCGGTTATGAATGCCAGTGTTCCTTCAGATCCGGCAATCAATGAACAGAAATTAAAATCTTCTCCAAATTGCTGTAAAAGGTGCCGTCTCTACTAACAGGTCTACTGCATATCCTGTATTCCTTCTCTCTACTGTTTTCTTTGGAAACTGTTTCCGTATCTCTTCCTGGTTTTCGTAATTGCTCAATAATTTTCTGGTAGTCTGATAAACTTTTGATTCCAAACTATCGCCTTCGCATTTCTGATGGAATTCATCAAGAGTCAGCGTTTTGAATATCGCTTCAGAGCCATCACTCAGGAAAGCTCTTACTTCCAACAAATGTTCACGGGTGCTTCTGTAAACAACAGAATTAGAGCCACAACTATTATTACCTACCATGCCACCAATCATTGCCCTGTTGGCTGTTGATGTCTCCGGACCGAAAAACAATCCATATGGTTTAAGAAACTGGTTCAATTCATCACGGATAACTCCAGGTTGAACACGAACCCATTTTCCTTTTTCATTCAGTTCAAGGATGCTGGTGAATTTCCTGGATACATCTACCACTATTCCGTTTCCAACAACTTGTCCGGCTAATGAAGTACCAGCAGTTCTTGGAATCAAAGATGTTTGATTGGTATGAGCAAAGAGAATAAGTTTCCTGATATCGTTTTCAGAAGCGGGTATGGCTACTGCCAGCGGCATTTCCCTATAAGCCGAAGCGTCGGTGGCATAAAGGGTGCGCATGGCTGTATCGAAGTGAAGTTCTCCATCTAAAGTACTGGCTAATTGCTGCAGGGCTGCCTTCATCATGACCATTTACCGGTTTGAAGGGGCAAAATTACTTCATTTCAGCCGGCCTTGAACTTCTTGTTAAAATTGCTCTAAACCAGTAAATGATATACTAACAGCTGTTTATTTATCAATCCTTTTATTACTTTACAGAAAAAATCCATGCGAAGAATAGCCACCCTTTTTATCATCAGCCTTTTGGCCCAAAAATCTTCTGTTGCCCAGCTCGATTATCCCGACTATCGCAATAAGAAAGAAAGCTTCTCCAAAGTGACCGACAAGCCCATCCGATTGGATCTGGCCACCTTCACCATGGGAGGCGTGGAAGAAAGTATCGGAAAAGAGAAACTCCGTAAAATAGCTCCTGATTACTATACAAAGAATGTATTACATATAAAGGGCGACGACATTGATGTTACCGTAACCATTGCACCTTTTGATGCAGGAGGAAAGAAACTGAAGATGGCCGGTGAACACCTTGTTAAGATCGACAACAAACCCCTCTATGGCAGTTACGGCCAAACACCCCAAACAAAAATTAAAGAGGTAAGGGTAATCATCAAAAAAGACACTATCCTTTTACCAGCTGCAGCCTACGAAGACCTCTTCAATATGAACTTCACTTACAAAGACAATAACAAAGTGGAAAGAACCGCCAATGCTATCTACTTCGCCCCTCATGGCAATCGCTTCTATGTTTATCTTCTTAGCAGAGATAATACGGGGAGTTATGAGGTGACGTGGATATTTGAGAATGGGGTGTATTTGCGGAGGGTTCTTGATTATGGGTTTACACAAAATTAAGTTCCATAAGTTCAATAGGTTCAGAGGTTCCCCCGACTTCTAAAGGGGGAGCTAGGCCGATCATAGTAATTAATAAATATCTAATATAATTATAAAGTGAAAGCCGATAGTTTAAAAACTATCGGCTTTCACTTTATAAGAAATACAAATTGCAATTTATAGGAGAGATTGACCTAGCTCCCTTTAGGGGGTCGGGGGTAACCTCTGGAACCTATTGAACTTATGGAACCTTTAATAACCCCATTGTTTCATTATCGCAATATCTTCCTTAATCGCATCCAAAGCCGGCTGCGTTTGATATGATTCCTGCTCAACAATGAAGTGAATGGTTCCACCCGATTTTTTACCGAGGTCGATAACTTCTTTTACATTTACAATGCCCTTACCAAGAACAGTGCTTTCGTATTTTCGTGACCACTCGATGCCAGAATCTCATCTTTAACATGCATGGATTCGAAGCGGCCAGGGAATTTCTTAACAATATCTATCGCTTTGGCACCACCGTTATACAGGTTACCGATATCCAATTGCTGCATAACCAGTTTTGGATCGGTATTGTTAAGGATGATATCATAAACTGATTGTCCGTTTAGTTGCTGACTGAATTCGAAATCGTGGTTATGATAACCGAACTTCATTCCCGATTTCTTACAAAGCTCTCCAGATTTATTGAAGACTTCCATATAAGCCAGAATATCATCATAGGTTTTACGGAGGGAATCGTCTAACCAGGGACTGATAACAAATAGCTGGCCGCAGATAGCAGCATCTTCTACTGTATATTTCCAGGCGTCTGTAAAATCTTTCTTAGCAGCATCCCAATGGCCTTTGCCCATAACAGTATGACCGCTTGGCATTTTCAATCCAAGATCATCCAACACTTTCCTGAATTCCTTGGCGGTATAGCCATAGAATTTACGGTTGATATAATTGGCGTGTTCAACATGCTGATACCCCATGGCCGCAATCTGTTTTAGAGTGCCCAAAGGGTCTTTCATCATATCTTCCCTTACAGAATACAATTGAACTCCCGGTAAGATGTTTCGCCTTGAATTCGTTGGCAAAAACTCTGTTTCATTAATCCTGCCCCTGCCAGCAATAAACTGCTCTGCTTCAGGAAGGTTCTGCGGCTGCTTTGCATACAAACAATGATTTGGTGTGTGATAGAATGTCGTTCCTAATATCCAGTCCTCTAATTTCACCATTTTAAGCCAATGAATTAAATATTTTTTTAGGCCTCGCCGGTTCTATCCTATCGTGTCGACACATATCTCGGTATTTGCTCACATCGTTAGCATAGTTACACTGCAACTGCTATTGCTGGAGGTCAAAAGAAAAAAAGAGAATACAAATACATTTTACCGCGGAGACGATTATTTCGGGGAGAGACGCAGAGACGCGGTAAAATGTAATCAGTTGAGGTGCATGAAGACACGCACCTCAGCGGAAGATTTAGACTCAATAAACAGGTTAATATGAATCCCAATTCCCCTTTGGCTCATGGTCTTGTATTGGTCGCGTAGCGACCCTCTGCGTCTCTATTCTGTACTATTAAAAAACAACAAATTGACAACCGCGCCTCAGCGGAAGATCTCCGCGGTAAAAATTAATATGAATCCCAATCCGTATTTTTGTATTCTCTTTTTTCTCCTTTGACCTCCTAGTTATGTATTTATTGCGGAGTAAAAAAGCCTTCGAGAGCAGCAAAAAAGAGAAATGTGTCCACACGATAGGGTTTTATTAGTAATCATTTCGAAAGTGAAGAATCGGTGGAAGGATGCCGGCTTTATCGTAAAATTGTAAAAAAATTGCTGGTAATGGCTACAGAAATCAAATGCCCTAAGTGCGGACATGAATTTGCCATGGAAGATGCCATGACAGAAGAGTTAAGGGTGAAACTGGAACTGGAGAAAAAAGAGCTTCGGGAGAAGATGGTTACTTTCAAGAAGGAAAAAGAAGAAGAACTACAGAAAAAGCTGGACGAAGCTGCCAAAAGAGAAAAAGAGGCTCAAGAAGCTATGGAGAAAAATCTCCGTAAATCAATAAGCTCCGATTTTGAGAACAGGATGAAATTGCTGGAACAGAACAAACAGGAAACTGAAGAGAAACTGAAGCAGGCAAGACAGAAAGAACTTGAATTCCTTCAAAAAGAACAACAACTGAAAACAAAGGAAGAAGAATTGGAACTTTCCATCCAGAAACGTGTACAGGAAGGAAGAAATAAATTATCTGAAGAAATTCGAAAGATAGAAGAACAAAAGATTGCTGGTAAAGAGACGGAATACCAACTGCGTTTGAAAGAATTGGAAAAGCAATTGGAAGACCAGAAAAAACTGGCAGAAGAAATGCGCCGTAAAGCCGAGCAGGGATCCACACAGGCTCAGGGTGAAGTTTTGGAATTATTACTGGAGGAAATTTTAAGAGAATATTTCCCTACCGATGAAATCCAGGAAGTAGGCAAGGGTGTTGAAGGGGCTGATTGTATTCAACTGGTAAGGAATAAGACTGGAAAGGAATACGGTAAGATCATCTATGAAAGCAAGCGTACCAAGAACTGGAGCAATAACTGGGTTGATAAACTGAAGAATGATATGCGCACCAGCAATGCCGATGTTGCCATTCTTGTTACACAGGCCTTTCCGAAAGACATGGATAGGTTTGGAGAAAGAGATGGAATCTGGATCTGTTCGTATCGTGAAATTGCCAGTGTAGCCCTCGTTCTTAGAAATGCCATTGTTAAAGTAGCTGAAGCCCGAAAAGCAGAAGAGAACAAAGGAGAAAAAATGCAATTGCTCTATAATTATCTCACCGGAAACGAATTCAGGCAACAGGTAGAAGCCATCGTTGAAGGCTTCATAGCCATGAAAAATTCCATCACCAAAGAACGCATCCAGATGGAAAAGATCTGGAAAGAAAGAGAGAAGCAATTAGATAAAGTTCTTATCAGCACTTCAGGCATGTATGGCTCTGTAAAGGGTATTGCAGGGGCTTCGGTGAGTGATATTCCGTTGTTGGATGGGGAAAAGGAAGTGGATGAGGAGGAGGCTTGAGGCTAAATGCTAGATGCTGGATGCTTTTTTGCCTAAGGCTTAAGGCCTAGGGCCTAAGGCGTATTCAGAAATCCGTACATAATTCAGGCTTCGTAATTAGTGTTTTTAATTCACAAGAAGTAATATTGAAGGCAACACTACTCATACATTCTGTTTCCAAAAATGACATACGATTTTTTTGCAGGCAAAGCAGACAAACTTCTAATTCTTGAATATATATTCAATGAAACAGATTTGCAGATTTACGATTTAAGTTCATCTCTTGAAAAGGAAATTTGCAATTACAAAAGTGTCGAAGAAATTTCTACAAAGTTTGACCTTGTAAATGGCGACAAATTTGGAGTGACATTTAATCTATGGACACTTCGACATGGAGGACAACCAATATTTAGCCGAATTGACCTTGACCCAAGGCGATGCAAGGGGCATACATTTCGATATGCTACAAATGGATGGGGTCTAATTCAGTTGTATTTTGGCGGACTTACGAATAATGAACTATACAATTCGCATATTGGGCATTTCAACGAAGCTGGAGCATTGAAAAATGAAAGTGATAATCATATTAATGGCTCAGTAAAATCATGGAATTGGGCAGAAATTCAGAAGACTTCTCGAAAATTAAAATACCAAATTCATAATAAACTTGCGACAAGGAAAATAGGGAGTTATGGAATTTTACCAGATGCAGACAAACTTGAAAGAGAAGGTGTAATATTTCGCTGATCTAATATAAGCCTAATGCTAAAGGCCTAGGGCCTAAGGCTTATGCAGTATTCCGTACGGAATTCAGGCTTCGTATCAAATCATTCGTAATTCACAGGAACTTCTGGCATCACTCTACATTAAGCCTTAGGCCCTTGGCCTTAAGCCTTAGGCAAAAAAGCATCAAGCATCCAGCTTCTAGCCCCCAGCCGGCGTTTTAATCCACGCCAACACCAACGGATTAAAAATCCTCGCCTCCATCTGAATCTTCATCTCGGTTCCTTTATTGAAGGTGAAAGGCAGGTCAATAAGTTCATTTGAGCGGAAAGTGAGGGGACCGCTGAGCCATACATCTTTTCTGAAATCCATGCCACCATTACCATGCCATTTGAATACTGCTTCCTTGCAGCTCCATAAGATGGTGGTTAGCTGTAGATGTAGCTGGGTAAGGTGCTCCCATCCTGCCAAAAAAGCCGTTTCTTCAGGATTCAGGAACTTATGGGAAATAGTATACAAACGGGGAGTTTCCAGTTCCACATCCACTCCCACCCTGTCGGTAGAACTGGCAATGGCAGCTGCATAGTTACCGCAGTGTGAAATGGAGAAATGGTATTTCTCAGTGGGAAGGAAGGGCTTCCGGGTATCTGCAATTTCAATCTCATCGAGAGGGAAATCGTCGAATAACTGCGTCAGGAGGTACCTGCCTGCCAAATGCTGCAAGCGCTTATAGGGATGCCTTACATCTTTTTTCACAGGCACTTTTTCAAGGAAAAAAGCCTCGGGCTCTTCTATTTTCCACACAGCAATCCTGGTGCTGTCGTCGATATTATGTTGATAAAATAAAGGCATATTTCAAAAAAGGTCGGTTACTTTGCCTCCTTCAAAATTCACACTATTTAAATTCAAAATAAAAAATGATTCTTTCAGATCAACGGATACTTGAGGAAATCGAAAAAGGCACCATCAAACTAGACCCTTACGACCGCGATTGCCTGGGAAGTAACTCTTACGATGTTCATCTGGGCAAATGGTTAGCCACCTATAAAGAACATATCCTGGATGCTAAGAAACATAATGAAATAGATTATTTCGAGATCCCTGAAGATGGATTCGTTCTTTATCCTCATATCTTTTATCTGGGTGTTACCGAAGAATACACCGAAACCCATGCCCATGTACCCTTCCTCGAAGGTAAATCATCCACCGGCCGATTAGGTATCGACATCCATGCCACAGCCGGTAAAGGAGATGTAGGTTTCTGCGGTCACTGGACCCTCGAAATTTCCGTAAAGCAACCCGTAAAAGTGTACAAAGGCATGCCCATCGGCCAGCTTATCTACTTCCCCGTTGAAGGCGATATTGAAGTGAAGTATAACGAGAAGAAAAACGCGAAGTATAGTCATCAGAAGAATATGCCGGTGGAGAGTATGATGTGGAAGAACAAATTCTGAGAATTGGGAATTAAGTTAATTTGAAAATTTGGGAATTTGAAAATTTGAAAATGAACAGCCAATACAATAACTACTGAGGCTATATCAATTATAATGCTATCGCCATAAGATTTTCAAATTTTCAAATTCCCAAATTTTCAAATTATACCACTCTTCTTATACCTCGCCACCAACCAAACCATCACCTTCCCATACGTCACTTTCCCATCTGGTTGCTCATTGGCTTTTAGGTACTGGCCGTATAGTTTATCGATGACTACTTCTATTGGGTTGGCATGCTTTTCTGCAAATCTCTTCAACTCCCTGAAATCGTTTCGGACGCCTTTGTTGAGTGTGGAATCGAGCTTTTTAAGCAGCATTGAATCTTGGTAATACAAGTAAGGACGGCCATAAGAGTAGAGATCGAAATAGACTGAGTATTGGAATAAAGTATCGGTTGAAGCGCTTGCAGCTAAGTACCCGGCAAAATTCGCTTCGTTCTCTTTTGCATACCCGAGTTGGTGGCCTATTTCATGACAGGATGTGAAAGGCTGGATAAACAAAGGCACAGTGGTATTTACCTGCGCTTCACCCGTTAGAGGATTGTAATAACCTGTATAACCTAGATAATTCCCCAGATAACTGAACAAGGAAGGTTTAAGGGATACTGAAGGATACTCAAATCTTTTATCCAAACCCGCCAATTGCTTATAGGCAGCAACAGCACCATCAAAAAGATACCTTTTACTATCAATAGCTTCCCTACGTTTATGGGCAACCGTATCCAGACTATTCACTTTATCACGAAGTAATTGCATCACTGCAACCAGATCCTGCTTTTCTATAGGTGCGGTATCTAACCCTAATTGCCAGGCAATGCCCTTCCTGTTATAATTCAATCCCCAGAAAAGATTAAAGGCAATATAGACAACCAATGCCAGCCTGATAGAATTTGCAAGAAGGGTTTTCCAATAAATGCTGTCAGCTTGCTTGTTTCTTATTTTACGGAATATCTTTACTGCTGTTATCAGCAACCAAATAATTAATGTTCCATAGAGAATATCACCCACACTAAAGGGAGCCCAGCCAAAAAGAATTCTCCAAAAACGGGCTAACCCAACATATAATCCCTGACTATAATATTTTTCAACGGCATCTGGAAATAAGGAAAAGAGCTTTATCAATAACGCTATTGATAGTAGTAAAATCCAGGTGAACCGCCTTTTTTTCATAAGGTTAAAAATAACGAAATTACCAATGGACATTCTACATCACTTCAATTTGTTCCTAAATCGGATTACATTGCAGTACAAAGCCCATTCACTATGAATATTGAATTCAATAAAAACGAAGATGTAATGAAATTGTCGCTTTTGCAATTGCGCCAGCGACTGGAAAAAATCTATGAGGGCGGGGGGAAAAAAGCGATAGAGAAACAACATGAAAGGAAAAAACTGACCCCAAGGGAACGAATCAATTATCTAAAAGACAAGAATAAACCATTTATAGAACTGGGCGCTTTCGCCGGTTATGAAATGTACGAGGAACAAGGTGGCTGTCCTGCCGCAGGCACTGTAGCCGGTATAGGCTATGTAAGCGGCCGTCAATGCATAATAGTTGCGAACGACCAAACAGTAAAAGCCGGAGCCTGGTTCCCTATTACAGGTAAGAAAAATTTACGGTTACAGGAGATTGCCATGGAAAACCATCTGCCAGTAATTTATCTGGTAGATAGTGCAGGTGTTTTTCTTCCGATGCAGGATGAAATATTTCCCGATAAAGAGCATTTCGGCCGCATATTCAGAAATAATGCCCGGATGAGCGCTATGGGTATCACCCAGATTGCGGCAGTTATGGGCGCCTGCGTTGCAGGTGGCGCCTATCTCCCAATCATGAGCGATGAAACATTGATGGTGGAAGAGAATGGATCTATTTTTCTTGCAGGCCCCTACCTGGTAAAAGCAGCCATTGGAGAAGATATAGACGCCGAAACATTAGGTGGAGCCGAAACACATAATGCTATCAGTGGCATAGCCGATTATAAGTTCAAGACCGAGGAAGAATGTCTTGACCATATCAAAAAAGTATTCTCCATGCTGGGAGAAAAAGAGAAAGCTGGCTTTGACAGGATAGCAGCTGTGGCTCCTAAAAAAAATCCGGCTGAAATATATGGTGTATTCCCTGCAGAAGGAAAGCCATACGATATGCTGGAAATAATTGAAAGATTGGTGGATGGTTCTGAATTCGAGCAGTTCAAGGAAGAATACGGAAAGACTATCCTTTGCGGATATGCGAGAATCGACGGATGGGCGGTGGGTATTGTAGCCAACCAGCGGAAAATCGTAAAAAGTAAGAAAGGTGAGATGCAGATGGGCGGGGTGATTTATAATGATAGCGCTGACAAAGCAGCCCGATTCATCATGAATTGCAATCAGAAAAAAATTCCATTGGTCTTCCTGCAGGATGTTACCGGATTCATGGTAGGTAGCCGAAGCGAGCATTCTGGCATTATAAAAGACGGGGCTAAAATGGTGAATGCGGTTGCCAATTCTGTGGTACCTAAAATAACCATCATTGTAGGACATTCATATGGGGCAGGAAACTATGCCATGTGTGGAAAAGCTTACGACCCAAGATTCATTTATGCCTGGCCATCGGCCCGAATTGCTGTAATGGGGGGCGACCAGGCTGCCAAGACATTACTTCAGATCCAGGTGTCGGCTATGAAAGCAAAGGGTAAGGAAGTATCGGCAGAAGTAGAGAAAAAACTGCTTGACGACATAAAATCGAGTTATGAAAAGCAGACCAATCCCTATTATGCCGCTGCCAGGCTATGGGTGGATGCCATTATTGATCCCCTCCAAACCAGGGAAGTTATAGCGGAAGCATTAAAAGCGGCCAACCAAAACCCCAATATGGCCGATTTCAAAACCGGTGTTTTTCAGGTCTAAAGGCTTCATCTGAAGGCTTCGGCAAGAGTGGGTAATTAGCCCTGAAACAGGCTGGTTTTGGGGTAGTTCAAGGCTTCTGGGGATATTGGGTAAAACTTTGGATTTGAAGCTTTCCAAAGTTTTGCCGGATTCTTAAAAATCGCTATTTTCACTCATCAATTTTACCAAACTAACTAGTGCATTATGAGAAAATCTACTCTGGGCAAGATTTTATTGTCTTTTGTTGTAGTTGGAGTAACCCTCGTAGCTTGTCAGAAAGACGATCCCGCCACCCTTATTCCTCCACCAGTTCCTGATCAATCATTCACAGAAGAATTCGATACAGTTGCCAGTGCTTTCAAACGCGGCTGGGTACCTATCAATAACAGTAATCCAAAAGGTAGCGGCATCTGGACACAGGGCGGCGGACCTCAACCTATATTTGAACCTTATTCTTCAAAAGGAAGTTATGCGGGTTTCATAGCTGCAGACTATACTTCTACTTCAGGTACAGATGATGTAATCAGCAACTGGCTGGTTTCCCCATTGATAACAATGCAGAATGGCGATAAGATTGTTTTCTATACAAGAGGGCAGTTATTACCTAATGCATTTGTTTCCGGTGATTCTACCGACTACGGTAATAATCTGGAATTATGCGTTAACCTCAAAAATGAAGGCACTAACGTAGGAACAGCTAATGATCCTACCAGCAGCTCTTTCAACTCTGCTACCGACCGTGGCGATTTTGAGCTTTTAGTAACCGTGAATCCTCCAATTGGTTTTGATGGCGTAAGCTGGCAGTATCGTTGGGCTCATTCACTGGCCAGCCAATATGAAGGTCTTTGTTTCCCTTCCAAATGGACTCGTTTTGAAGGAACCATTGGAGGTTTAACAGCACCTAAGAAAGGACGTTTCGCATTCCGTTATTATACACTCGATGCAGGTAGTAATGGTAATGGTAGCGCTATTGGTATCGACCAGGTTTCTTATATCAGCAAAAAATAATTCCATCCTCTTTTAAATAGACTCTTATGAATAAGAAGTTACTTCACTCTTTCCTGTTTCTTTCACTTATCGTTGTTACGGTAATCGCATGTGAAAAAGACGCTAAGACCGTTACTCCTCCTCCTCCACCACCAGTGGTTTCCAAATCATTTGTGGAAGAGTTCGATACAGTAGCAAACCTCTCTGCAAAAGGATGGGTTATCCAAAATAATAGCGCCCCATTCGGCCCGGTAGCCTGGAGACAAGGTAAATACGAGTTGGGTGGAAAATTAGGTAACGACGTAGTTGGCTTTCCCGCCTTCTCTGCCGTTTACAACCAAAATGAATTTATTAGTGCCGACCTTACTGCAGGTAATGATGTAGCTACTATCAGTTGCTGGCTCATTTCAAAAGAAATTCCTGTTAAGAACGGTGACGTTGTAAGTTTCTATACACGTACTCATGGCGATTATGAAGACAGGATGCAGTTCAGGGCCAACTACAAAAATGCAAGCACATCTGTAGGTACCGGAGCTGAAGACCTGGGAGATTTCACTACCTTATTGATTGATATCAACCCAGGACTCAATACCACTTACCCAACAAGCTGGACTAAATACTCAGTAACAGTAGCAGGTGTTATCGGAACTGTTAATGCTCGTTTTGCATTCCGTTATTATGTAACAAATGCCGGACCAAGTGGTGCCAACTCCGACATGATTGGAGTAGACAAATTTGAATTCGTAAGTAAGTAATTTCAACATACCATATTTTGAAATCGGTTCAGTATTGGACCGATTTTTTTATTCATATTGTACATTGCACTTTCAATACTATGCGAAAGTTTTTGGTCATATTCTATTTATGGGTAGCAACAATGATGGTATTGGGCTGTGCAGGAAATGATACCCCAGCCACCGAGAATAATAGCCTGATAGATGTACGGCAAATAAACCTTGCCAACGATTCCATTCTTCGCGAAGCAAAAACATTGATTCAAACCGGAGATCTGGTTCTTAGAAAAGGAAACGATTTTTCCAGTGAACAGGTAAGAAGTATGTCGAAAGAAGACAAAACATATTCGCATGCAGGCATTGCATTGGTAAAAGGAGATTCAATTTTAATTTACCATGTAGAGCCGGATTTCTATTATATAAATGACAAGGTAAGAAAAGAGAATATCGACAGTTTTTTTAATCGTACCCATAACACCGAATTTGCCGTTGCCCGTTTTAAACTGGATACCATCGAAACAAAAGTGCTTATAAATTATCTGGAAGAAAGATATCAGGAAAAAGTGGCTTTCGATATGGGATTCGACTTGAAATCGGATGACAAGATGTATTGCTCCGAAATGATCAAAAAAGGATTAGCAAAAGCCACCAATAACAGGATTGTAATTGAAGTTCAGCGTATGAACGACAAATCAAAATACAAGATCATAAAGCAGTATTTCAAGCTGCAGGAAAAACAGTTTGTAAACAGGGAAATCATACCCATAGACAGACTTTACCTTAACCCTTCCTGTACCATCATAAAAAGATTTACGTACCAGCAATAAATCATCCTACCATTGACAACAGCAGCACACGGATTAATACTATATACTGATGGCGCCTCTCGAGGTAATCCCGGACCGGGTGGCTATGGCACCATTCTCATGTGGAAAGGAAAACAAAAAGAACTTTCAGGGGGTTATCGTCTTACAACAAATAACCGGATGGAATTGATGGCTGTTATTGCAGGTCTTCAGGCATTGACACGCGAAAGCCTGAACATCACTGTTTATTCCGATAGCCAATATGTAGTGAAAGCTGTAGAGGAAGGATGGTTAAAAAAATGGATCGCCACCAACTTTAAAGGTGGAAAGAAAAACAGGGATCTCTGGATGCAATACCATGAGTTATCACTCAAACACCATATCAAATTCAAATGGGTGAAAGGACATGCCAGCAACCAATACAATAACCGTTGCGATGAATTAGCTACTGCTGCTGCCGATGGCAAGGATCTGCAAATCGATACTGTTTTTGAAGAAGAGAACAGCTAAACCTGATTTATTCCCAATTCATCCTGAAAATTAAAAAGCCACTCAATCTTTACGACTGAATGGCCTTCTTTATTAAAGGGGGTAATATTTTATTTAGCTATTGAAGCTACTTGTTTCCTGTTTACAAAATAATAAGCACCGAAGAAAACACCACTAAACAGAAGAGTAGCAATGATACTTGTCTGATAAAATGGTATACCTAAAACATAGGTATTGATCAATCCTACTCCAGTGTGTGGTATAATGCTGCCATCGCCTCCTGCCCAAACAGTAAAGTTAGATAACAGGAAAAACCATGTAGGAGCAATCAATGAAAACACCACGATATTCTTAACTGAAATATTCTTCATGAAGAATCCAACAACAACTACACTTGCAAAAACAAGATAGTTAAGCCACTGGCCACTATAGAATCCCTGAATAGTTGAAAGTCCGTTTACATAAAGAACCTGATATAAGGCATCAGATACGAACATGGAGAATAAAGGCAAAGCAAATGCCCATTTGCGGTCTTTAATCACTGCACCGCCAAACAAAGCCATCGCAATCTGTGGGGCAAAACCGTATGGACGTCCGGGTAAAATTCTATACAAGGCTGCTGAAACAATCAGAACCAGAAGATACCATACAAAAGACTTGTTCAATTTCATATTACAACATTTGGAAGGGTCAAAAATAGGTCAATATGAACATTGAGTATTCAGTTAGCCCTTATTTTTTATTCACGATTGTGAGTAAGGAACGGTAGCCCTGAATATTAGAGAGCTTTCGTCCGATTTAAAGCTCAGGTCAGCATTAGCCAGGGCCAGTAGTGCCTGCCCTTTGTGCAGCGATACCTGCTCATTTCCAGCATTGGCTTCCACAGCCCCTTCCAAAACAAGGTAAATATCGGCTGTATCGGTCTTTATGTTTACAGTCTGCTCCTTCCCTATTGCAAGCTTTTGTAATTCAAAATCGGCAGCCGGGGTTGGGAATGACTCCAGACCAGGCTTAATAACATGCCCTTTTTCAATAATTGCCGGGGTTACAGGAACAAAACTGACATGCTTCAGCAATTCTGGTACATCTACATGCTTGTTGGTTAGTCCGCCCCTTAGTACATTATCTGAATTGGCCATGATCTCCAGATTCTGTCCTTCCAGATAAGCATGCAGAATACCGGCATCCTGAAAATAGCCTGTCCTTTTTCAGGTGCACAATATTGAAAAGTAGATGGAGAAGATACCTCTATCCAGCTCCACAGAAACTACAAAATGTTTTAAAAGCCCTCGCAGCCCAGAAATCTGGATGGTTCTTATTCAGCTTCCCGGCTTCATATAAGGGAAGAATCCGGTTTATAAGTGGCTGAAGATGGGTTTTTACTTGCCAATCAAACATCTCCATTACGTGCTTATAAATTCCTTCATATCCGCTATTCTTCCAAAGGTGATTAAGAAACATAAGTTCAGGAACCGTAGTAATTGTGGCTTCCATATCTGAAGGATTTTTAAATCCATGCAGTAGCCAGAAATCGCCCAAAGCATACATCAGCTCCGGCTTATGGTTATCATCTTTATAATTTCTATTTGGTGCAGTAAGAGAAACCCCTCTTTCATTCTCAGCAGCATATTCCTTTTCTGCAGCTTGCTTGGAAGGATGCACTTGTATAGACAACATATCTTTTACATCAAGCACTTTAAAAAGATATGGCAGTCGGCCGAATGTAGCGGCCACATCCTTTCCCAGTCCACCCTTTGTATCTTGTTGAATAAATTCATTCAGTTTTATAGAACCACCACCTGACAGCTGAACAAGAGAAGGCGCATTATCATGAGCGCCTAACCACAATTCTGCCTGTGGTTTATTTTCTGTATTCTCTTTACCCAACAATTCTGCTATAAAACTATATCCTCCCCAATTATAGGGTTGTACAACCCCTTCGAGACGGAATATTTTTGATGATGTTTGCATAACTATAATTCGTAGGCAATAATACAAACTTGCAATGGCAACACATAATGAAACAGGGAAAATCGGAGAAAACCTGGCTTCTAACTGGATACAACAATCTGGCTATACCCTACTCCACTGCAATTGGCGTCATTCTTATTATGAAATCGATATCATTGCATCTAAACAGAACAGGTTACATTTTATTGAAGTAAAAACAAGAAGGCAAATCGCCTATGGATGGCCTGAAGAAAGCATTTCCATCACAAAAATAAAGAGACTGATGAAAGCAGGTGCTGCCTATCTGGAACTCCACCCTCATTGGAAAGAAGTGCAATATGATGCCCTATCCATAAACCTCTATCGAAATAAAGAACCGGAGTTTTTGTTGATTGAGGATTTGTATTGGGGAGAAGCGTGATGCGGGAGGCTAGATGCTGGATGCTTGATTCCTAAAGCAAAGAATACAATTTACCGCAGAGAACAAGAGATCGCAGAGGTTGCGCAGAGTTAATCTTAGAGTTTATTAGGCTCTTGGCATAACTCTGCGCAACCTCTTGTATTTCTCCTGTTCTCTGCGGTAAATTGTATTTCCCCTATCGAAGCCTGAACTCCGTACGGATTACAGAATAAGCCCTAAGCTTTAGGCTTTAAGCCTTAGGCAAATGCATCAAGCATTGAGCATCCAGCACCAAGCCATCAGCTTCCAGCCTCAACCTTCTCCCTCATCTTCTCCACCAACTTATACGTAGCCGGACAATACTCCACATTCTGCTTATACACATGAACCCAATCCTTGAATTTTTTCTTGGTATGGTGGGGGAAGCCGGAGCAGTCGGCTGGACGAACTTCGTATATAGAGCAGTAGTTATTCTCCAGATTCAGGAACTGGCAAGGCTCGGTCTTATTCATCCAATCACCGCTTCGGTCTTTTCTCAACCATTTCTT
>JBGAQE010000020.1:0-39446 GCA_044220885.1 Chitinophagaceae bacterium | reverse complement strand
TGTTTTTTTGAAAGGGCCCGATACCCTGACCGCCCCATTAGATACTCTTTGATGATCCGTTGTTTTATATCCATGATTTACACTTTTATGTGTAAACCTATTTCAGGACGAGACATACATCTCTGCGTCTCCGCGTCTCTGCGGTTATTGATTTCTCTAGTCTTTTACTAATTTTTTTTCCAACTCCTCTAACGAAACCCCCTTCGTTTCCGGCACCTTCATCAATACCCATATCAATTGCAGCACCATCATTCCGGCGAAGAAGACGAATATTTTCCATGGCTCATCTTTCAATACGCCTTTGTCTTTGTCGAGGAAATAGGGAGTGATTAAAGTGATGACTGCTGCAAACACCCAATGCACGCTGGCACCGAATGATTGCCCCATAGCTCTGATTTTATTGGGGAAAATTTCAGAAATGAATACCCAGATTACAGCTCCTTGTCCTATGGCATGAGAAGCAATAAACAACAAAAGAAAGGTCAGCAATAAATTCGGGGGAGCTGATGTTTTAAAGGCCCATGCAACGGCAGCAAGGCTTATGATATATCCCAAAGAACCGAGCAGTAATAAAGTTTTTCTGCCTAACCTATCAATAAGGTACACTCCTACAAAAGTGAAAATAAGATTGGTGCCTCCAATCGCGATAGAATTGGCGAGTGAATCCTGTTTAGCTAAACCAGCCCGTTCCAATATTTCAGGAGCATAATATAGTATGAAGTTGATTCCTGATAATTGGTTAAAACAGGCTATCCAGAAGGCAAGCCAGAAAATGGAAGAATATTTTTTATTGAATATGGAGGAAGAGGCTCCTGAAGCAGCTTCATGCTGATTTGCTTTCAGTATCATATTCACTTCTGCATCTACATCGGTTACACCTATCAGTGAAAGCACTTTTTTGGCTCCAACAAGGTCATTCTTTTTAGTTATAAGCCAACGGGGACTTTCAGGTACTACGAATACAAGCAGGGTATATATTATAGATGGGATAGCGAGTACTCCCAGCATCCATCTCCAATCGTCGGCTCCACCAAAGCCGGCGAGGAAATAATTCGACAAGAAAGCTATCAATATTCCGAACACAATATTGAACTGATACATGGCTACTAAGCGGCCACGCATGGCGGGTGTTGAGATTTCAGATATATAGGTGGGTGCAACAACTGATGAAACACCAATTCCAATTCCTCCTATAAACCGGAAAATCGAAAAGATATACGGATTGGGTGCCAATGCAGTTCCAAAGGCGGAAAGGGTATAGAGGATACCGATCCAGAGTAGTACTTTCTTCCTTCCGAATATCTGGGTGGGAATACCGCCAAATAAGGCGCCAGCCAATGTACCCCAAAGGGCCATCGACATAATAAAAAACCCATGGAACCAGGGAGATAAGTCTTTTGTCCAAAGTTCCTTGATAGGAAGATTGGCACCGGATATCACTACTGTATCGAAGCCGAAGATAAAACCAGCGAGAGCCGCTACCATCGACCAAAGGAAAAGCCTGTTCTTGTTCATAAGCAATCGTTCTTTACTGTAGAAAGATACTTAAATCTGGCTAATTCCTGATTACTATGCAATAAAGAAAATAACTTCTGGTCATATCTTGCCAACACTCAAATAAGAAGTATTTTGAGAATTGTTGCAGTACAGTTTTTCTACTTATTTTATTCTTTATGGCAAAGAAGACCCAATCGTTCCCATTAAACGGACTATCGTTTGAAGATTTCATATCCTATGCCGTGCATGCCTGTAGCGAACTGGATTGGGAAACTACCTATTTATCCGAATCTGGATTAAGAATGGAGACAAGTGCTTCCTTCAAGAAAAATACCAATGGAGAAATTATTACCATTACTGAAAAGGATGGGAACGTAAATATTGTTAGTGAAAGCAAAGGAGCTGTGATAACCGATTTTGGAAATAACCGGAAAAATATTGAAACGTTTATAGAAAAAATAAAACAGGTAAGGAAAGAGTTGCCTCCCGATCAGCATGCAATTATAAAGGAGCGAATGGCAGAGTTAATGAAAAGAGGAGATGAAGATGAGTTAAATCCTTCTTCTCAAGCAGCAAAATCGGTTGATAAATGGTGGAGCATCTTTGTTCCTACAAAAGACTTCTTCATTACGCCTCTCATCATCGACATCAATGTGCTTCTGTTTATTTTGATGGTTATTACCAGTAAAAAAGCGGAAACCATTATGCTGCCCGATAATGAATCACTGATTGCATGGGGAGCCAATTTCAAACCTTATACTCTTGATGGTCAATGGTGGCGTCTTTTCACTTCTATTTTTGAACATATCGGTATCATCCATTTGGTCATGAATATGTATGCCCTGCTTTATGCAGGTATCTTTCTTGAACCATTGTTGGGCAAGCTCAGGTTCACTACAGCTTATATAGTAACCGGCCTTTTCGCAAGCCTTGCCAGTTTATGGTGGCACGATAACAGCGTAGGAGCCGGAGCATCGGGTGCCATCTTCGGCATGTATGGTGTATTCCTTGCCTTACTTCTTACTAATCTTATAGAAAAAACCGTACGTCAACAATTGTTAAAAAGCATAGGAATCTTTATTGTATTGAATGTTGTGATTGGTGTTAGCTCAGGATTTGTAGATAATGCAGCTCATTTAGGGGGATTGATTTCAGGATTCCTGATCGGATTCATATTGTATTATTCACTTCTCAAACCATTCGATAAGATAAGGGAAGCAGTTGTTTGTCTGTTTTTAATAATTGCAATTGGAGCAGCAAGTTTTGTTCTGATACCCCGAATCAATAATCCGATTGGCAGTTATATGAAAATAATGGATGAGTTTAGTAAGGCTGAAGAGAAAGCCGTGGCTGTTTATGCATTACCCGATAGTACTTCTGCTTCCGTTTTGATCAACGAATACAGCACGGTTTCCATACCTGCCTGGGAGAGTTGTGAAAAAAGTCTGGTCAAAATAGATGTTACTGCACTCCCCGAAGCCCTCCAAAAAAGAGTAGGGCTTCTAAAAGAATATACAATAGCCAGGAAAAAGGAGGCCCTTCTTAGAAAAAAATCACTGGAAGAAAATTCCAACCTTTATACAACAGAAATAAATGAATTGGTAGCCAAAATAAGTGGCTTATTGAAACAACTATCAAACGAATAATCGGTGTAGTCTATAATAGTTTGCTGGCTTTCTCCAGATCTGCCGGCGTATCAATTTCAACACCCATATAATCCACCACTATCATTCGAAGTGGAATGCCATATTCGAGATAACGAAGGCATTCAACCCTTTCAGCAGCTTCGAGTGGAGTTACCGGCCATTCCGTAAACTGCATTAATGCTTCCTTACGAAAAGCGTATACGCCTATATGTTCGTAATAGGTTACAGGCACTGCCTTATCGCGGGGGTAAGGAATAACAGAACGGCTAAAAAAGAGGGAATTCCAGTTCTTATCTACTGCCACTTTTACAAAATTCGGGTCGTCAATCTCTTCCTGCTTCGTAAGCACCTGCATCATGGAAGCCACTTTCACCGAACTATCATTAAAAGTTTCCAATAACCTGCTTAAAGGCTCTTTCTTTATAAAAGGGGTATCACCCTGAACATTGAGTATCAGTTCAACATCCATCTTTGCAACGGCTTCAGCAATACGATCACTGCCACTCTCATGTTCTTTTACACTCATAACCGCATTACCGCCGTGAGAAGAAATTTCATTGAATATTACATCGCTATCAGTAACTACCCAAACTTCATCAAATAATCCGGTAGCAACAGTATTATCATAAGTATGGCGGATAACTGTTTTATCTCCTAACAACTGCATCAATTTTGCGGGAAACCGGGTGGCTGCATAGCGAGCCGGTATCATTGCAACAACTTTACCCATATCAATAATTAATAATCAAAAGTAATAAAGAAGACGCGTCAGCGGGTATAATATTCACGAAGTAAATGACCCACCTTCATGGTTACAGATCTGCCATCAGAAGTACCACTGTTACAAAGTACCACAATTGCAATATTCTTTTCGGGTATCAATTCAATATAACTGCTATATAGGGGGGCTCTACCATTCATAAACGCTATATTCAAATCATTCCATCTCACATTTGCCCATCCAATGCCATAAAATGGCTGGCTGAATAATAATGTCTTTGCCATTTCATTATCAAGTATGCTTTTTTGCTTTTGTAAGGCCAGTAGATATTGTTGAATAAAGCTTATATAATCTGGCATACTGATACTAATATTACCTGCTGGTGCAATGGCTGGAAAGAATTGTCCCCAATAATCGTCCCTATGGGTGGTAATAGAATAATATATATCCCAATGACCCCAAGGCTGCGTGGAATCTTTCGCTGCTGGTAACCCAAATTGAAGATTCAATTTCAAGGGTTTTGAAATATAATCCTCCACTAATTTCTCCCAAGGCTTTTTACCTGCTTTTTCTAACATAGCAGCAGCAATACAAACTCCAGCTAAAGAGTAAGACGCATCTGTAACACTATCCAGGATCAGCTTGGGTTTTTTCTTAAGTATTATAGAAACAAGACTGACTCTTTGTTGCTCTGGTGTGCCTGGTAAAGAATGGATTTCCCTATGATCGGATTGTTCCATGTATTCCGGCAGTCCGGCTCGTTGTGATAACAACTGCTTTAAAGTTATCTTATTATATAACTTCATGATCTTCCCATCTAATTGAGGAAAAACCTGAATAACTGTAGTATTCCAGGATATCTTTCCTTCCTTTACCATTTGTGCTGCCACAAATGAAGTATAGATTGAGGTGGCAGTTCCAATTTGAAAACGATTAGTCCATCTTACCGGATCTTTGACCTTTATTCTCTTATTTCCTATACAGGCGGTATCGAGCAACTTGTCGCTACTGAATACTGCATATACCAATCCCGGTATGTTCCGGTATTTACGTATAGAGTCTATAACCTTTGATTGTTGTTGCGCAAACACACTACACTGCAGTAATACAAATACAACTATAGCAAGAATTTTCTTCATTTAGGAGGGCATTTAAATCATTGTAAGACTCTTCCTTTTTAATAGTCAGTCTTTACAGAGTTGTCAAAAGGTAGTTTCAATTGAAAAAACACATCTTCATCTGGTTTCCCTTCTAAAACATCCAGACCGTAACGAACTTTTGATATATCATCGTACACAAAGGTTCCTAATAATCTGTCCCAGATAGAAAAAATGTTTCCAAAATTAGTATCTGTCCATGGTCTTTCAACATGATGATGGAATTTATGGACGTTAGGGGTTACAAAAATCCAGCTCAGGGGTTTTTCGAGCCAGGCGGGCAAAGAAATATTGGCATGTGTAAGATACGTGAACACTACGTTTACAAACCTGAAGATAAAATAAAAAGCTACAGGAGCTCCAGTAAGAAACACCGCCACTAATGCAAACATTTCCCTCAGAAACCAGTCGCCCGGATGATGACGGGTACCCGTTGTAACATCAACATGTGTATCACTATGATGTACCATATGAAATTTCCAGAACCATTTGAATCGGTGTAATACATAATGGGAGCAATACATGCCTATAAAATCCAATAACAATAAACACACTATCAATTGTACCCAAAGAGGCATTTCAACCCAATAGATCAAGCCAATCTTATGTTCCTGAATAAGCAGATAAGCTCCTGCTGTTATGATGCCAATGGCAATATTCACAATGGCGGTTGTTATGAGAAAAGACAGATTTACGCCAGCATGCCGTTTCCTGTTATACTTGAAAGAAAAATTAGGGACAACGTTTTCTAATAATCCAAAAATAAGCATCCATATGGCTATCCATATCAGCAAATGGTAAGGTTTTGCATGCTCAAATAGCGCGACGAATTTTTCCATAGTGGCTAGCTGTTGAAGAGTGTAATTTACAGCGAATTTTCCTGAATGTCGGGCCTTGTGGGAAGCTCTTTCATTTCATGGCCACATTCAAAACATTTGTATATATGAGAAACCGGTACCGCATAGGAGCCAAAAGACCAGGAGAGAATGCTACTTAGCCAGTTGATGGCCTTTTTTGTTTCCACAACACTTTGTAAGGCAGGAGCTCCGCAATTGGGACAAGGAAATGATTTCAGGTATGCAGCGTCTAACTCTTCCATCAAGGATTTGGCCCTTGAAAGGTCTTCGTCATGAACCATCAGTTTTATTCCTCCAATGGCATTACTCAGCATGGGGTCGATGGTAACCGTATTCTCATCCTGCAAATAGGCTTTTATACCCTCTTCCTCCAATTGCTGCAGGCGCATATTGGCGGTCATATAATTATCGTATGATTCCAGTAAGATAAAAGGCATAAAAAAAGGACGCTGTTTGCGTCCTTAAAAGTATACAATATTATCTGAGTTATTAACTGTTCAACATCAGCGGCATTACCAGCATCAACAATTCCTCGTTTTCATCCTGATCGGTTGGCTTTATGATACCAGCTTTGGTTGGTGTAGATAATTCCATATTGATTTCATCACTATCTGCGCCATTCAGCATCTCAATCAGGAATTTTGCATTGAAAGCAATCTGAAGATCTTCTCCATTATACTGACACTTCATTCTTTCGTTTCCTTCAAAACTGAAGTCCACATCCTGTGCAGCCAATTGCAATTCGCTTCCACTTATATTCAATACCACCTGATTGGTGCTCTTATTACTGAAAATGCTTACACGACGCAATGCACTTTGGAAATCTGCTTTAGCAACAGTAAGCTTGTATGGATTGTCTGTTGGAATTACCACTTTATAATCAGGGAAGCGGGCATCTATCAAACGACAACTTAATTGTGTAGTTCCATGTTGTACAAACAGATGATTACCGTTGTAACTCACTGTTAATTCATCCTCATTAACCGGCATGGATGATTTCAGCAATGTCAATGGTTTCTTTGGAACAATCATTGAACCTGCTTTTGGACAGCTCACATCTTTTCTCTTATATCTCACCAAACGATGTGCATCGGTTGCTACGAACTGCAATCCCTTCTTATCCAATTCAAAGAAAACACCTGTCATAGCCGGACGCAAATCATCATTACTAACCGCAAACAATGTTTTGTTGATGGCAGTAACAAGGGCTGAAGAAGTCATAGTGAAAGAAGTAGTATCGTCTGCAGCTGGTTCTTTTGGAAAATTATCAGGATTCTCTCCCATCACTTTATACTTACCATTATCGCTGGTAATTTCAACTCCGAAGTTCTTGTCGATATTGAAAGTAAGAGGCTGGTCAGGCAAATTCTTCAATGAATCCATAAGGATCTTGGCTGGTATACATACACGGCCGCTATCTTTCGCTTCAACATCCAATGATATCTTCATCACTGTTTCCAGATCGGTAGCTACCACGGTCAATTTTCCTTTTTCAACTTCAAAAAGGAAATCTTCCAGGATGGGGAGTACGGTATTGGCATTGATTACCCCACTTATCTGCTGCAATTGCTTCAACAAAGCCGAAGACGAAACGATAAACTTCATAAACAGGATTGAAATTTTGAAAAGATCGAAGAATGTGGCGAAACTACTGATTTTTAGTAAATAGCAATGCCCTGTTAGGCAAAAGTGGATTACTTGTGAAGTGGTGATCGAGTAAACAGGCTGGTCTCCAATCTTACCCCTACAGTCAGAAACGGCTACTTTGCTTAACTAATTGGCTTAAAGCGGCCCTGCCAGGCCGATTTCGATACTTTTTAAGGGTATTTTTTCCGATACTTTTTACCGGTATTTGACGTTTGCTATCTCAGGCATGTTGGCCCTTATCCACGCCCGCTGAAAACGAAAGCTAAAACCCAATTTCTTGTCTATGAAGAATCTCATTTGCGCGATGGTCGCTATGGCCTCTATCGCATCCACTTCAGCACAACAACCCGCTTATAACCAAAATTCAGCGCGCAGCAATAATGCTAAATTGGCCATTCCCTCGAGCGATTGGTCATTCGGCCTTACCACAGGAGCCTCTTTTGGACTGAAGAACAACGAAAAAAACCTTTTCAGGGGGAATAGTGTGGCTACCAAGTTTACGGGTGGCTACCAATTTGGAACTGTAGGACTCGGTTTTACAGGTGGATGGGCGCCAGGCAGCATAAGCCAAACAGGCATCAACCAGTTTCTTACAGATAGGAAATTACAACAAGGGCAGGTGCAGATAAGTACCAGCAACCCTTTCAATAGCTATTTTTTGCTGGGACCCAATTTTAAACTGGGCAATAAAGTTTCCCTTCTTGGCCAGCTCCATGGGGGTTTCTTCCTGAATAACCCAGGAGCAGTGAACATTCTGCAAAATGGGGTAACAAGACCAGTTTACCGTTTTGAAGGAGGAAGCAAGAATTTTGCTCCCGGCTTATCTACTTCTTTACAATTAGCTTATCCGATCAATAAAAGCACCCGATTCCTGATAAATACCGATTACCTGTATTCTTCATCCACCATCAGGGTCCTGGATCCGGGTATTGGAATTGATGTACCAACGGAACAAAAAAGAAACCTGCAATTATTCACTGCAGGAGTGGGTATTGTAAAGCTTCTTTCATCAAGAGACCATGGAAGTGGAATGGCTACAGGTAAAAGAGGAAGAGAAACCGGAAGTGGAATGGCCACAGGGCGAAGGAACTCAGTAGCAGCACCAAGAGAAGAACAAACCGGACAATCAACTGGTAGAATACTTCCTGTTTCACCAGCCAGTGTAAGCGATATTGTATCACCAAGGGATCATGCTTCAGGGCTTCCAACCGGAAAAAGATCCAATATAACAATAGATGAGAGTGGCGTACATCGTACCAATCAAAGTTGTGGTCCGGTAACACAAAAAATAACTTACCCCGATGGAACTTCGGAAGAAATGACTTTCAGTTGTCCGGATGATGCAGCAGCCTTTAGAAGCATCAACGGCATCAATAATAGTATGCCCAACAGGATTTCAATGAACGTTACGGTACCTAAACAAACCCAAGGGGCAACATTTGGAGAAAAAGTAAACTCGGGATTACATGCTGCAGGCAGCGCTATTTCACAGGGAGCAAATGCTCCGAAACAAACACAAGGCGCAACCTTCGGAGAGAAAGTGAATGCAGGATTGCACGCAGCAGGCAGTGCTTTAGCACAAGGAGCTTCATTAATGGTGATTTCAGGAAACATTTCCTGGAATTCTGCAGATGGAGGAACAGGAATAGTTACTAATAACTCTGTTTCATCGGTATCCAAAACAAAAGGTCTTAGTGGCGGTGGTAATGGTGCCGCAGCGGCATCATATGCAGCTACTGGATTTATGATTAATAATGGGAATAGCGGTAATGGAATCGTAACCACTCTTTACGCCAGGGAAACCGGCTCAGGAATGGCCACAGGAAAAAGAGGCAGGGAGACAGGATCTGGCATGGCTACCGGCAGAAGACAATACCAGCCAATATTCAATGAAGGAAACGGGGGATCCTCCGTTTGTAATCCATGCGTTGCAGCAGTAACTGTGAACCCACTTTATCAGGGCAATAATAATTCAGGCACAAATCCTTTGAATAAAGACAAAAAACAAACTACCGAAACCGATAATGATTGTGGCGGGTTAGTTGGTATGGTTGTATACCTGATGGATATCGATAACCGCTCCATTCTGGCGCAAACAACAACCACTGCCTGTGGCGACTTCTGGTTTGCCAATGTACCACAGGGTAATTATATAGTAAAGGTTTCAGGTAAAGTGATTGCTAAAAAAGAATATGATATTGTATTGGGTAATGAAGGAGAAGCAAAAGATGTTGCCGGTGCTATTCTGGCAAGTGCAGACAATTGGACATTACGAATAAACAGCAGCAGTACGGGTGCTGCATCACGGATAAATACCAGTCGCTCCAATATAAAAAGCATAGTAGTGATTGCCGGCGATACAGATGGTGATGGTACTTACGAAGCATTACGAGCCAATGCAACTTTCTCAGATGGCAGCACTTCAGATATCACATCAAAATGCATCATCAACACTTCCCGTTCCAATATCAAACAGATTACGATTCCTTTTGATGGAGGAAGTACAAATCCAACAAATAAAACAGTAAACACATCAAGGTCCAATATCAAAAATGCTTCTATTTCAATTGGAGATTTAGATGGAGATGGAACTACAAAATTCAACGCCTCCACCACATTAAATGATGGAAGTTCAAAAGATATTTCCAACAACACAGCTATAATTGCACATTCTAATGTTGTTCAGTTTCAGATCAATACTGAAGACAGCGATGGTGATGGCCATACAGATCTTATCTGGAGTCCTCGTTCCAATGTTACCGATGCATCTACACGCAAAGGTTGGGATGGTACTGTAAAAGGGCTTTCTGCTTCAACCGCTGATCTGGATGGTGATGGATCACCCGAAATTATTATCGGCAATACCGTTGAAAATAAAAATGGGGCATTAGCACAAGGAGCGTCCTTATTGGGAGGAGCCCTGCCAGGTGGCGCAGTAATATCAGCCATGGTAGCAGGTGGTCCTATTGGTGGAATAATTGTAAAAGGGGGTAAAAATCCCGGAGGACAAATGAGAACCACTTCTACAAATGAATATGGTGAATTTGAATTCACAGGATGGGAGCCAGGAACTTACAAGATAGAAGCAAATCAGGCTATCTATATCAACGATGAAACCATTGTAATAGCAACAGATGATAATGAAGATGGAGCTGCAAACAGAAAAGGTTGGGATGGCACCGTGAAAGGCGGCACCAGACCCACTCAATCAGCTACATTCGGTGAAAAAGTAAATGCAGGTAATTCAAATGATAATTCAGGAAACAGCACCAGGGCTCAGAATAATAATACGGTTAGAAGTAACCGCACCGACCAGCATTTTATAGAATTCGATGAGGATGGTGATGGTGATTTTGAATCATCCATTATAAATTTCAATAGCGAATTAGGTAGTTTTTCTATTGGAGAACCAGGAATGCCGAAGGATAAGAAGAAGTCGGTTGTTGGCCTAAAAGATACTATCAAAACACAGGTGAAAAAATCAAATCCGGGAAATAGTAATAACCCTGTACCAGTTAAATGGATGGCACCGGAAGTATTGAGGCAAACAACCCGTGTAAGTGGTGACCCCCATGTAGACACCCATGATGGTAAAATGTTTTTTGGCGACAATGAAGAAGATGCCATAAGTAAATCTAACTGGCGCAGTAAAGAAGTATCTGTAAAGCCAATACGTTGTGCCGATGGTACTTGTAGTATCATAACTGCAAAACCAGAAGATTTCTCTTCCACCAGCCAGAAAAAAACAACTGATATAATTGCCACTCCTGTACAGAATGCTGAAGTGTTACTTGTATCGGACAATGGAACTGTTTACAAAAGAACCACAGACCAAAATGGAATGATATCATTAAACGGTCTTCCTCCAGGTGTACCGATCAGGATGCTTCTTAACCTGACAGTATCAGGCGATGAAGATATTATTGTAACCTACACCACCGATGCACAAGGAAGTAGCATCAGCAATGTATTAAAGACAAAACACGACACAGCAAAAAACAGTGTAGGAAACATCCGTTAATTACGTGTACGTTTCGGTGAACTGAACTTTCTGTTTACATTCGCAGGATGTTATACAAAAAGCAACTCACCAAAGAGCAGGCCTTCCAAAAAGCCAAGCATTATTGCGGCTATCAGGAACGCAGTCACTATGAAGTGAGGGAAAAGCTTTATGCCCTTGGCATGCACAAACAGCAGGTAGAAGAACTCATTTCACAATTAATTGAAGAGAATTATCTGAACGAAGAACGCTTTGCCATTGAATTCGCCGGTGGAAAATTCCGCATGAAACAATGGGGAAGGGTTAAGATAAAATATGAATTGAAGCAGAAAAAGGTAAGTGAATACTGCATCAAAAAAGCCATTAAACAAATCGACGAAGATGATTATCTCAAATCGCTTAACACCTTAGCCAGAAAAAAATGGAATAGTATAAAAGGTGAAGGCGTGAATCATTTTGTAAAAATGAGTAAGACAACTACCTATCTAATGCAAAAGGGATTTGAAAGTGATCTGATTCAAGCTGCCATTGCCATATTGCGAAAAGACGAATAAGTATCTAATGGTTTCCCTTAGGGTCTAGAGCATAAAAACAGAAACCGGATTCATTATCTTTACCAAAAAAGAGAGTAAATGAAAAGGTTAAGGCGCTGGCTACTGCTTGTATTGGTTCTGATTATATCCCTTGTTATACTTGCTTTCGTCTTCATATCCCCAATCACAAAATATCTCATCGAGAAATATGATGTAACCTACACAGGTCGTGAGATTACAATGGATAAGTTATTTCTGAACTTCTTCACAGGAAATGCCTCAATAAAAGGATTTACTTTATATGAAAAAGATGGCAAGACCCCCTTCTTCAAATGTGGAGAGTTATCAGTATCCATAAAACTTCGAAAAATACTTTCAGGAGAATATGATATCAGACACTTCATTGCCGAAAGCCCTGAAATAACCATCATACAAAAAGGAGAACATTATAACTACGATGATTTCCTTGATAAAATAATGGGACCAGCAGATACCACTACAAAAAAATCGAACGTTGAGCCCTTACATCTTTATATCAATAATATTGGTATAAAGAATTTTTCTGTCACTTACACCAATACACTTCCCTATAACACAGTAAAACTTCAAAAAGGAAACTGTACCATTGAAAAAATTGCCTGGAACGACCCGGTATATAATATAGGATTGGATTTTGGAGTAGCCACTGGAGGACAATTCAAATCAAAAACAAACTACAATAGCAAAAGCGGCGCCTTTAAGCTGGCATTGGATGTAAACAGTTTTAATATAGCCCCCCTTCACATCTATCTGAAAGATTACATGAAAGTCAATAGCCTTAATGGTGCTTTCAGTACGTCATTAAACATAGCTGGTAATAGCAATAACCCTACTGCCATCGCTGCCGGCGGTAATTTGTCGCTTGATACCTTCACAATCGTAGATAATACCAATGAAAAGCTGATGGCCTGTCAGCGTTTTGAAATTAAAGTGGATAGCATAAACACTGAAAAAAGTTTATACGATTTCAGCACCATCACTTTGCAGCGACCTTATGTAAAATTTGCCATGTACGATGATGGCTTTAATTATGAGAGATTGATGACTAGCCCTGCAGCTGCATCTGGCGTTAGCGACAGCAGTACTGCCTATGCTAATGTATTTGAAATGACAGCTGATTATATAGATGAATTGGTTAAGAATTATGTAATCAATAGTTATAATGCAGATAAATTACAGGTGACGGGCGGCGCCCTTGTATTCACCGATTATACTTTGGAAGATAAATTCCAGTATGTATTGGATTCGCTCAATCTTTTAAGCGACCGCATCAACAGCAATAACAGCCGCATCGCATTTGAAGCCTCTTCATTACTGAATCGTTCAGGGGCCATGAAGGGAAGCCTGTACATGAATCCTGCAAACCTGAAAGATCTGGAAATGGAAGTAGCCGTTTCACACTTACGGGTTTCAGACTTCAATCCCTATTCAAAATATTATGTAGCCACCCCTTTCCTTGATGGAGATGCATTCTATACCAATAAAACTACCATCCGAAACAGAAAACTGGATAACCAGAACCAATTGGATGTTTACAAGATAAAGGCTGGAAAAAAAGTAAAGAATAGTACTGCCATGAATATCCCCGTTAAACTGGCTGTATCATTATTAAAAGATGTAAAAGGGGATATTCATCTTAAGATTCCGGTAACAGGAAGTCTTGATGACCCGAAATTTAAATGGGGTAAAGTGGTTTGGCAGGTCTTCAAAAACCTGATGGTGAAAGCAGCTTCAGCTCCTTTTAATTTATTAGCAGGAAAATTCGGCGGGGCCGAAAACGATTACAAAGAGATTGTATTCTCATATGAACAACAATCACTCACAGCAAAACAGGAAGCACAATTAGAAAAACTGGTTCAGCTTCTACAAAAAGAAGAGGAAGTGAAACTTGAACTGGTCCCCATGCTCAACCAGCAAGACGAGACAGAATATGTGGCTACACAAATGGCCCGTCGAGAGTTTCTTAACATGGGAGATACTTCTGTATTAAATCCGGAACAGCAAAAAATTGTAGATGGCCTTTCACTGAAAGACTCTGCCTTCGATGCTTTTCTCAATAAAAAAATAGGAAGCACCCGACTTCAATCGGCGCAGGATAAATGCATTCAATTTATAGGAGCAGAAAAGATAGCTGCAAGAGTTGCCTTGCGTCATCAAAGAAGAAGACAGGCTATTACTGATTTCTTTGTGAAAACAAAAGGCATTGCTGCCGATAGAATTTATTTCACCGAATACAAGGGACCCGATCCTCTTTCAAGAAATGAACCTCCTAAATATCTCGTAAACGTTTCAATGCCGGGAGAAGACAAGGTTACAGAAGAGAAAGAGCCGGTTAAACAGTAATAATTACTATTCAACCGGCTCCTGTTCTATCTCTGAGATATAATTAAGATTTCTTTGGCTCGAGCAATTTGAAGAACTGATCCAACTGAGGAAGGATCACGATTCTTGTTCTGCGATTCAATGCTTTGTTAGTCTTATCAGTGTTCTCTGCAACTGGTTTGTATTCACCACGACCCGCAGCGGCCATCTTCGCAGGATCTAATCCATATTTCTTCTGCAATATCCTGACTACTGAAGTAGCGCGTTTTACACTGAGATCCCAGTTATCAACCAACTGACCATTGCTATACGCTACATTATCAGTATGACCTTCCACCATGAATTCGATATCTGGTTGTGCCTTCAATACCTGGGCTACTTTACCCAATACTTCACTGGCGTTAGCTGTCACTTCATATTTACCGCTGTTGAAAAGCAGGTTGTCTGAAATATCTACATACACAACACCTTTATCTACTTTGATATTGATATCATCATCTTCCAAATTACCAATTGCGCCTTTAAGGTTCATCACCAGGGCCATATTCAATGAATCTTTTCTGGCCATTGATTCCTGCAAGGTTTGTATATAGGCATCTTTTGCACCGATGTTCTCCAATGACTTCTTGATATTATCGGCCTGTGCGGAAGAGATCACAGAAAGATCCTGCAATTGTTTCAGCGCCTGAGTATTGTTTTCTTTTACAAAAGCCAGTTGTTTATTTAATCCATCAATTTCAGCTTGCAAACCGGTGTTCTTTCTGTTTAATTCAATTCTGTCGTCGGTGCAGGCTTTTAATTCGTCTTGTAATTTGCTGTAAGTAGCATTCAATTGCTCATACTTTGCTGTAGCACTTGCTTGTTCCGCTTTAAATTTCTTGGTGCTTACACAAGAAGCCAACAGGGTGATCGCTAAAACTCCTGTAGCTATAATACTTGTCTTCATATCAGTTGTTTTTAAGTTTTTCAGGCTTGATGAAATTTTTCCGGCTGTAAAGTTACCCCCTATGATTCATTTACAACCCTGTTTACATTTAAAATGAAGTAAAAAAATGATGTAAAACAACTTGTGCGTTTATTCAATCGTTTGTTTAAGATGACGCATATCCCCTTCCGGGTTAGATCCTTCGAATTCTGCAAAAAACGAAATGATTTTTTTTATATCTGCCTCTTCATCCATACTGGCGAAGAAAGGTTCACCGAACACCATTTCTTTCTTACCAAAATCCAGGCCAACCATCAGTATGGGAATATTAGCGTTTCGGGCAATATGATAGAAGCCGGTTCTTAGTTTATCCACTCGCTTGCGGGTTCCTTCGGGCGACATACCCAATAAAAAAGTCTCATGGGTATTGATCATATTCACCACCTGTTCCACCATTCCCTGAGAACTGAACCTGTCTACCGGTACCCCTCCCAATGCTTTGAACAACCACCCAAAAGGGCCGTCAAACAATTCCTTCTTACCTAAAAATTTTGCATCATTAATCCCCAGCATGGCTCTTGAAGAAAATCCAACCAATATATCCTTCCAACTGGTATGAGGAGCGACAATCATGACCATTTTCTTGTATTCCCGCGGGAACGTCCCACGGAAATGCCAACCGGTTATTTTCCAGTACATTTTCCAAAGCAATCGTAGCATAATTCTAAGGTAGCGATTTTATGTACTTTATATCTATCGGTATTTATCTACCTTTCCAGAAAGATTCACTATGCGACTGCTATTCATTGCCCTGCTTTCCATTGCTACAATTAATTCCTTTTCACAAAACCTGAAATCGGGTGGTGTATTGAAACCCGAACAGGCTAATATGGATATCAGGCATTATACCCTTTCCCTAAATGTAGATCCTGAAGCAAAAACAATTGATGGTTACACAGAGATATCATTGGTACTCGCCCAACCCGCCAGTGTTTTACTTTTTGATCTATGGCATGGATATACAGTGAAGCAAATTCTGGTGAACAACAAAGCACAAGCCTTCAGTTTTGAAAAGGATATGATAACTATAACAGGGGCTTCACCTTTTCCAGCAGGGAAATTGCTGGTTAAAATCATATATGGAGGTAAGCCAGGAGTAGCTGAACGTGCTCCTTGGACCGGCGGCATACAGTGGGAGAAAGACGGACAAGGACATCCTTGGATTGCCACTACTTGTCAGGGCGAAGGTGCCAAGATATTCTTCCCTTGTAAAGACCATCCCAGTGATGAGCCCAATGAAGGTGCTGATATGTTCATCACTGTTCCAAAAGGATTGGTGGCAACAGGTCCTGGTTTATTGGTTGGCACTACCACTAAGAAGAACCTGAGTACTTATCATTGGAAAACCAATTATACTATCAGCAACTATTGTCTGGTGTTCAATATCGGAAACTATGTGAAAGTGACACGCGAGTATACAAGTGTACTCGGAAATAAGATACCGATGGAATTTTATGTGTTGGAAGAGCATAAGGAAAAAGCCCCTCATTTATTAGAGATGATGGAACGCACCTGTCATATTTTAGAGAAATACTTTGGAGAATATCCATGGGCGAAGGAAAGGATAGCACTTTGTGAAACACCACACCTCGGAATGGAACACCAAACCAATGTGGCTTATGGTAACAAATTCAACTACACAAAAGTGGGTGGTGAAGATTTCGATTGGTTGATGAATCATGAATTTGGTCATGAATGGTGGGCGAACAAAGTATCGAATAAGGATTGGGCACATATGTGGATTCAGGAAGGCATCTGTACTTATGGTGATAACCTTTACTATCGCGAAATGGAAGGAGAAGCTTCTTATATGAAACATATGCAACAAATAGGAAGATCACAAAACAGTCCTATTCCGATTGTAAGAGGAGAACAAGTGGATTCTGATAGCGCGTATCAGGGACCCATCTATGGCAAAGGTGCTTTCTTCCTTCACACTGTTCGATATGTAATTGGTGACGATATCTTCTTCCCTACATTAAAAAAACTGGCCACTGATCCGCAATACACATACGATAATATGGTCACTACTGCCGATGTAGAAAAACTTTTCAGCACTGCCACTGGCAAGAATCTGAAACCCTTATTCGATTTCTATCTCTATACAGCAAATAAAATGGAAATACGAATGCATCAAACGGGTGACGATAAATATCTGGTACAAGTATTGAATATGGATATGCCATTGCCACTTGATGTAAAAACCGATTCTGGCATTTTAAAGATAACAACAAGCAAAAAAGGAACCGTAGTAACAAGCAAAACATTACCTGAGATAGACCCCAGTTTCTTCTATCTCAAAAAAGTGATTATTGAATGATGAGAAGAATTTGCCTTTTGGTGTTATTATTTGTTTCTATTGCTGGAATAGGACAGGTGAAGATACATGCCCATAACGATTATGATAATGCCCGTCCTCTTTGGAATGCCCTCGACAACAAAGTGGCATCCATCGAAGCAGATGTGGTATTAGCAAGAGGTTCATTGATCGTTACCCATTCGGAGAATGAAACCAGAAGAAAAAAATCTCTTTCTGTACTTTATCTCGATCCCATCATAGCATTATTTGAAAAGAACAACGGGCAAATTTCTCCCGACAATGAGTATAAGATTGCTTTGATGATCGATATAAAACAGAAGCCGGCAGAAGTGTTGCAGGAATTAATTAAGCTGGTTGAACCTTTCCGGAAAGTTTTCGATCGCTCGGTAAATCCAAAAGCAGTTCAACTGATCATCAGTGGCGACAGGGGTCCATCAACAGAATGGAAAAATTATCCTTCCTATATATATTTCGATGGAAGGCCAAATGAATCCTACGAAAAAGAAGCGCTCGATAAGATTGCATTAATCAGCGACAACTATTTTAATTACCTGAAATTCCGTAACAATGCCGGTGATAGTGTATTGATAACTGCAGTTATTCAAAAGGCGCATGCAATGCAAAAGCCTTTTCGTTTTTGGGGAGCTCCTGATACAGAAAATGTATGGCAGTTATTAAAGAGCTGTGGGATTGATTTTTTGAATACGGATAAGTTAGAGGAGTGCAGGAAGTATATTGAGAGTAGTAAGTAGTAAGTTTTACGTTGTAGGTTATAAGTTTGAACCCTGTTTGTAAGAGATCTTCTAACTATTCATAATCTGCAACTGATAAAACTTTCCCGTTTTACCGCTTTACCGGCAATTGTATTCAATCCCCGCTAATCCCATAAATCAAATTAATCTCAGTTTAACAGCCGAACACATAGGCACATAGGAACATAGGTTCATAGAAAATTCATTATTAAAGTAGAAGATAGAATACATAGGCTTCGCGAAAATGAAGTTGTAAAAGATGAGGGAAACACCCGAAAAAATGGGAAAACCCTCTTCAGATGACATCTCCCGAGATGACATCTCGGGAGATGTCATCTGAAAGAAAACCACTTCCCCGCCTTCCCGGTTATTGTATTTGTATTGGGCGAAGCGACAGCTTTTGCCAACAAATTGTAGTATCAATACCACTACATAGAATTGTATTCCTTTGCGCCTTTGCGTGAAAAGTGAACTTAAGACTCTCCGAAACAAAAAAATCCTCCCCGCCTTCCCGGTTATCAAATTCCCTGAAATTTCCAGTAATTTACACCTACCAACAAAGCCTGCATATGAAGAAGCTTCTACTAGCCATCTCCCTGCTCACTATTTACATTGCTGCCTGTAATGAACCAGCCCCCTAAAACCGCTGCGGTACCCAAAGCAGTCTTAGTGCCTTCCGAAAAATTCTATTTCAACTCCTTCGTTGATTGTAATATGGCCGAAGCCTGGATTGGAGATACCTTCCGAATATTCCCCGGCAAATACGGAGAAGATCCGGTTTGGGGCTATTCCAACGAACTTGAATTCGCCGATGGTAAAAATGCCGACGAAGCCTTCCTCCGAAAAATGGAGGAGTTCACCGATCCAAAAATGCCACCGAATGTGGCTCCTGGTAAAGAAGGATTACACGGTGCTGTTTGGTTTGAAACCGTATATCAGGATTCAAAAGATAATACTGGTAAAACACTATATGCTGTCTAGCTGTCTATCATAATGAAAACTATCCTGAAACTCTCCCCTATGATTCAGCTACAGGCAAAGGCTATATCGATCATTTATGGCCACAAGGTTTAACAGGACCCAAATCTCCAGCCGCTGTTTGTCGCATCGGAATCATGAAATCAACCGATGGTGGGCATAGCTGGGAAAACAAAGGACTCTTCCTGGAAGATCTCCAACCAAGATTCATTCTGAAACCACATAATACATCAAATACATTCGCAGGAGGTGTGGGTGATCCATCTGCCGTGGCCAGTGGTGAATACTTATATCTTTTTTATGGGGAATATGGTTATCCTGGGGTGTATGATTCCGCTACTTACGATCCTGCAAAAGAATGGGCGGGACAATGTATCAGTATAGCACGCATCAAACTAACCGATTTGGATAATCCGGAAGGAAAAGCACAACGATGGGATGGAAAAGGATTCAATGCCGCTTATAATGGTGTGGGGTCACCAGTAGCATCCCTCCAGTTACCGATTGCTGAAGGTGGTGGCGCCGCTTCTTCGCCAGGCGGTGGATTTCGTTGGGGGCCATCCGTTAGTTGGAATACCTATTTGCAACAATGGGTGATGCTGATGGGAAATGTAACAGGGTCTTCCTGGAAAGGGAGTAAGATATATATCTCATTCAATCCAAATGCAGACCTGGGCAAAGGTGATAATTCACAACAATGGAGTAAACCACAATTACTGTTGGATAAACCCGGTCATACTATCTGGTATCCTTCATTGCAACCATTGAATAATCCAGAAGACATCAAGAATAAAAACACTTGTCTTCGATTAGGACAAACCGCAAGATTGTTTTTCAAGGATATGTACAAAGACAGTAGTGTGTATGTTTCCGAATACCAGATCCGATTCGAAAAATAATGTTGAAACGTAAATTTGGTAGCTACAAAAGAATAAATACACTTTTTTAAATACGATATAACAATTTAACTGTTCCTGCGTTCGGGGCGCTTTCTACACCAAAGCACTTATCCCCTTCTATATAAACCGTATATAAAGCGAAAAAGTCAGTTTTTTCACTGATGTAAGTCAGCATTGGCTACGTTATATTCATAAATATTTACATAAGCAAAGAATCCAAATATCCAGTAACCCTAAAATCCGTTATATGAAAAACGTCCCTTTCAGCAATTGCTTTAGTCCAGTCGTATCCCAATTAGAAAACAACAGCAGTCAATGGCTTGGTAGACTTCCTTCTTCTCCTGGTGAAATAATGGTAGGACAAACATTCTATACTCCATCATCTGGAAAGGTAGGTTCAATAAATGTCTATTCAGAAATGATTCAAAATAATGGACATGTCACCATAACCGTTCATCAGTTTGATGAATTATTACACCAATGGGGACCCGTTCTCGGAACAGCTGTGCTGGATGTAAAAAAACAATCGCATCCCGATTGGTTACAATTTGAAATTCCAGAAGTAAAATTGGAAAAGAATACATGCTATGGCTTCAGGCTAAAGAGTGAAGATGCATTAGTAGCAGTGAGTGAAGTAGCATGGGGCAATAATAATAAAGGCTTGAAAGGAGAAGAGTGGAGTGCAAAAAATAATGAAGCTGATGGACATTACTATAATTTCTTCAGTCTCGTGTTCCAAGTAGGATTACGTGCTTGATTTAAGTGTAGTCTAATATGAAGGATATCCTGCATCACAAGATGCAGGATTCTTTTTTTGGGACCATCCTAAAAATACAAAACCCCGCATATGCAGGGTTTTATATTCTTCAGTCAACAAAACAGGAACAAAAAATTAAAAAGTTTTCAATGGATGTTGGATTTCATATAAAAATTCAGTGTCATTCTTAATACAACAATTCAAATCTACTATTTCATCCAGCCGAATTACTAATCAAATGATTAATAAATAAGTATTTAAGTACAATGAAGGAAAGCACTTAGGTAATTATACCTAAAAGCATATGTACAAAGGGAGTCTCAAAGTGTTATTAGGGGATTCCACTAGCGTTTAATAGGAAACTGATCACCAGGCAGCAATACAGAAATCTGAATTGATCTTGAACCAAGATACCCATTACTTATCTTTTTCCTTTGTGGATTTGAGAAAACAATCACCTGACTTTCGCCGGTTACTTTAGCCTTCCCTTTATTAACAATAATTGCAGTTGATTCATTGATGCCAATACATTGATACGCGGGATAACCCATCACTGCGGTAAGCATTCTGTTATACCGGCTTCTCACCACAAAGTGCTGGTCAATAATTACAGAATCGAGTAGCCCTAACCCTTCTTTTACTTCAAGATTACCAGTATATATTTCCCTGAAAGTTGCACTGTATTCTTTATCTCTTGTACTATTACCTGTAATCATCTTTTCACTCATTACTGATGCGCCAGCACTTGTTCCGGCAATCAATGCGCCATTGTAGTAAGATTGTTTGATGATTTGTTTAACCGATGTGCCTTTTATCAGATTCATAAACCGGTCCTGATCACCGCCACCTAAATAAATAATTTTCGCCTTCTTCAATGAATCCAATGAAAGAGGATTGTGGATGGTAGCAGAGTCTATATTAATACAATCCTGTCCCGTTAACTTCTTAAACACATCGTTGGTATAAATAAATGCACTATCCCAGGTACTTGCCAGTGTTACAGCAGCTATCATATCGCCCTTCTTCCATCCGGCAGTTGTAAGAATTTCTCTTCTCAGACTATCAGAAATATCTCCTCCTCCAATTATAAATAAAGTGCCTTTGGGAGCCTTTGATTTTGTTTGGGCTTTAGAAGGAAAATAAGCAACCATCAATAATAATAATGCAGAAGCTATTCGAGTCATATAAGAATCGCATTTATTTAATTAGCAACTTATGGAATTTCTCAAGCTCTGTTACTTCAATGGGAGAAAGCGTTTCGTTATTCTTAAATTTATTAAGAAAGAAAAGCACTCTTTTATGTTGGGGATACTTGGCAAGAATGGCATCAATCATAGCACCCACCTTTTCATCCGGATTGAAAAATGGTTTGAGCGCAGGGGGTGCCGATTTAAATCGGGTGGGTCGTTTCAATATTACAGCTTCAAGCGTAGCTAATTTACCCGGAGCGATGGTACCAATTTTGGTGGCTTTCTTAAAAAGACCTTCCAATTGTTTTTTGCTTAGTCCGCCCCGCTCTTCATATTGATAAGACAAGCTTTGTACGAATGTGGAAGAAGGCTGGGCTTCCAAAAGGGCCTCTAAAATATCTTTAACGATATCTACATCTGGTTTTTTACGCTGGATCATACTTTATACTGAGCGTTGAAAGTATGAAAAATACCAGTGATGCAGAACATTAACTTAATAAAGGTAAATAATGCGAGAAAATACATTTTACAGCGGAGGCGCGACCAATACAGGACCTTGATGTAAAAGGATAGTTGGGATGGACAGGATAAGGTTGCCGCGAAATGCGTCAACACAATTGGATTATTTAAAGAGAGAGACGCGGATGCGCAGGGAACTTTTCTCTGCGCCTCCGCGTCTCTGCGGTTATTGTATTCTCATCTATCGAAAAGATGACCTCCTTAAAAAGAAAAAGCGCTCTCCGAAGAGAACGCCTTTCTTTCTTAAACCTCTAACAAATCACCATTATTCAATCACCAGAGAACGAGTCATTTTTACATTGTTACCAGAAACTACCAGGTAATAAACACCTGCTTTTGTACCAGCTGGCAATTGCACGCTTTGTGAACTGCGACCACCGCTATAAACCATTGATTGGTTATACACTTGCTGGCCATTAGCGCTATACAATTGAACTGCGTAGTTACCAGAAGCGAGGTTAGCAACCTGTACAGCAACTGATGAACCTTTAACCGGGTTAGGATATACTGTAAGATCAGCAGCTGCAGTTGCATTTTCAATAACCGCTTTTACAACAGCGCTATAAGCAACCTTACCATCCATATCTACACTTTTAATACGATAGAAATTAACAGAACCACGAGCGGTAACATCAGTTACTGAGTAAGCATTTACACCAGTAGCATTTTTTGCAGTTACATTAGATATGCTTGTGAAATGTTGTGCATCTTCAGAACGCTCAACTTCATATTGCTTAACGTTGATTTCAGTATAGCTGGTCCAATCGATTTGTACAGCCTTACCTTTTGCAGTAGCATTTACAGTACCGAATGTTACAGGAAGACTTCCATTATAAGGAGCCAATGCTATCCATGCAGCGGCATCATTAGCTGCTAAAGTAGAACTACTTGCAGTCTTAGCGTATGCAACTTTTATAGCATCAAAGGAAGCAGCAGAACCAGCGGCATTCTGAGTAAACATTACTGAGTTTAAAGTATTAGCTACATCAGTACCAGTTGTGATCGATGCGGCAGCTGAAGAAACAAGTGGCGCACTTGAAGAAATAACCGGGTTAACAAAAAGATACATCTGATCGTTGTTAGAACCTGAAGAGTAAACATATTTTATTACAACCAGGTAGGTAGTAGCGAAATTATAATTGGCCGATGCGAAAGTTGCATTTGTAGTGCTTGCCTTACTGATTCCGAATTTGAGGTTATTAGCACCTGAACCATTATTTCCTATGAAGAAATTTACATAAGAATTGCTTCCTGAATTTGATAATGATAACACTGCGCGTGTGCTTGAATTCGCAGTAACTGTATTAGCCGCGGCAGCTACTCTTACAACAAATGACATGTAAACTACATTGTTTGCAGTAGTCGCAACTGTTTGGCTGCTAAGGAAGGCTTTATATGGATCATCCATAAAAGTTCCGTTAACAAGTGTAACATATTCTGAACCGCTATTATAATCAGTATATAATAATGGACTTGCATTAGCAACTTGTACATAACCTGAACCATTGGGGCTTGTCCAACCACCATTTGCTGATGTCAGGTTACCAGTTGAAAGTCCAGAAAAATTTTCATTGATTAACAAACCACTGGTTTGTGAAAAAATTGAAGAAGAAAGAAGAATCGAAAGTGTAAGAGTAAATATTGTTTTCATGAGTACGATGTTTGGTACAGTAATTTCAATACCGGTGCCAATTTTTAATCACTTGATTAACAGGCAACAAAAAAATCTGGCATGCCAAAAGATTTCCCTCAATGGGAATGGCAATACCTATTTGAAACAAGAAATCGTTTTGGGAATGGCGGGCTAAGGGTTACTGTCTATAGACCAAATAGTTCAATAGGTTCAATAAGTTCCAGAGGTTCAAAAGGGCTTACTAATAGTAAGCCTTTTGCGTAAATATTTTTTCCCTCTTTGCTGGTTATCGTTGTTGTGCGCAAATATATTTCACCGCAGAGACGCAGGGACGCGGAGGGGCGTTTCTCTGCGCCTCTACTTCTCTGCGGTGAAATATTCACATCCCAAGCTAAGGTGCGTGTCTTCACACACCTTTTTAATAAGGCATACTTGATATTACAAGTATCCTTTCCGACTTCCCGGTTATAAAATGTATTTGTCGCGAAGCGACCCTTTGCCCCTTAAATTGCAATCAGGGGATTTACATTACAAACAGTATTTATTTGCCCCCACAGTACTGTGGGGGTGAAAAAAAAAGTACCTGTGAACAACTATTCAGAAACCCCTTTTGTATCTTCAACCCCTTAGCCAAAACGATTGCTTTACTAAAATTGCTGCTCTAATGTACCAGTCTACCCCCCTGGATCAGTTTCTATTTCAAGAAAAGGAAAGCCCTGATGATATATATCTCAAACAACCGATAAATGGTGAATGGGTTACCTGGACCTGGGCTCAGGCCGCTGATGAAAGTCGCCGGATTGCAGCCATGCTATTAAGCAATGGACTAAAAGCAAATGATCATATCGCCATCCTATCTAAAAACTGTGCTCATTGGGTAATGGCCGATCTGGCCATCATGATGATCGGAGCTGTTTCTATCCCTATCTACCCTACCCTTTCATCTTCCAGCATCCAACCCATTTTGGAACATAGCGAAACAAAAGCCATCTTCATCGGGAAGCTTGATAACTATAAGGAACAACAAAACGGCATTCCTTCTTCCATCAAAAGATTCGGAACAAAAACATACGACACCAGTACTGGAAATGACTGGGAAGATCTGATTGCAAAGCATAATCCCATTACTGATATATATAAATGGAAGCCCGAAGAACTATTCACCATAATATATACTTCAGGAACCACCGGTAAGCCAAAAGGAGTTATGCATAGCGCCGGCACTATTGGTATTGTATTGAAAACAGTGGTTTCAGAATTAAAATTAAATAAAGGCATACGCCTCTTCTCTTATCTTCCACTCAGCCATATTGCTGAAAGACTAGCCATAGAAATGAATAGCTTCTATAGCAAGGGAACTATTTCATTTTCCGAATCACTGGAGCTATTTGCAAAGAACCTGGCCGATACGCAGCCTGATGTATTCTTTGCTGTACCAAGAATATGGGCAAAATTTCAGGAAGGCATCCTGAAAAAGATGCCCGATAAGAAACTCAATACTTTATTGAAAATACCTATCATAAATTCATTGATCCGGAATGGTATCAAGAAAAAATTAGGCCTTTCAAGAGCTACTCATATATTAAGTGCCGCTGCCCCTATTTCTGCTGATCTTCAAAGATGGTTCAACAAGATTGGTATTAATATTCTGCAGGTTTATGGTATGTCGGAAGACTGTGTATATGCGCATTTCAATAAAATAGGTGAAAACAGATTCGGTACCGTTGGAAAGCCCCTACCTGGTTTATCGGTTAAATTCAGTGCCGAAGGAGAAATCTGTGTAAAGAGCCCTGGCAACTTTTCAGGCTATTTCAAAGAACCCGAACTTACTGCTGAAGTTTTTGATGAAGAAGGATACTTCAAAACAGGTGATAAAGGCCAATATGATAAAGACGGCTACTTAACCATTACTGGAAGGGTTAAAGACCAGTTCAAGACCGATAAAGGAAAATATATTTCACCAGCCCCTATTGAATTGAAATTAATGGAGAATAAAGACATTGAGCAGATATGTGTTGTGGGAATGGGAATACCGATGCCAATTGCCCTGATCACCTTATCACAGTTTGGAAAAGCAAAAACTAAAGAAGAAATTATTAACAGTCTTTCAGAAACGCTCAAACAAGTCAATCCCGGTTTAGAAGCCTATGAAAGAGTCACTCGAATTATAATTTTAAAGGAAGACTGGACCATAGAAAATGGGCTGCTTACTCCAACAATGAAAGTAAAAAGGAATGAAGTTGAGAAAGGAAAACTTCCCTTTTATCCAGATTGGTATAAAGTGAAAGACATTGTTCAATGGGAATAAGCCATCACTAATACCATTCATTTGTCAAGTTCCTCTTCTAAATTATCACAGTCATCGCCAATTTGATTTTTCAGGCTATATTAGTCGTTTACAATAATGCACTATGGCCAGAAAAAGAGTACAGTCGCTGCTATTCCTTTTATTATGTTTTTTTATAAGCTATTCTCAACAGGTTCTTCCTTATAAGAATAAGGCATTACCTGTTTCAGAAAGAGTGAAGGATCTATTAAGCAGGATGACTGCCGAAGAGAAATTCTGGCAACTATTCATGATACCCGGTGATTTGGATCCTGCTCATCCCGATAAATATATCAACGGATGCTTCGGTTTTCAGGTAAGTGCCGGTTCGGGCACAGATGCAGGAGGTCAAATATTGACATACAATACATCCGCTTCTGCCCTTCAATTGGCAAAGAAAATTAATGCCATTCAAAAATATTTTGTTGAGAAATCGCGCCTGGGTATCCCAATCATTGCATTTGATGAAGCATTACATGGACTACTGAGAGGTGGTGCTACAGCCTTCCCTCAATCTATCGCCCTCGCAGCCAGTTTCGATACCACACTCATGCGGGAAGTAGCAGCCACTATTGCAACAGAAGTAAAGATGAGAGGGATTCGAGATATCTTATCACCTGTCATCAATATAGCCAGTGATGTTCGTTGGGGAAGAACTGAAGAGACTTATGGAGAAGATCCTTTTCTAAGTGCCGCTATGGGAGTTGCATTTATAAAAGCATTTGAATCGCAAGGTATCATTACAACACCAAAGCACTTCCTGGCCAATGTGGGTGATGGGGGAAGAGATAGCTATCCTATTCATGCCAATGAAAGATTATTAAGGGAAATCTATCTTCCTCCATTTGAATCAGTATTTAAAGATGGCGGAGCAAGATCTGTAATGACCGCATACAATTCTATCGATGGAACCGCTTCTTCAGCAAACAAATGGCTATTGGAAACACTATTAAAGAAAGAATGGGGATTTGATGGATTTATTATTTCAGATGCAAATGCTGTTGGCGGTGCGCTTGTACTCCATAAAACAGCAGCCGATTATCCTGAAAGCGGCCGACAAGCTATTGCAGGCGGATTAGATGTAATATTCCAGACAGATTACGAACATCATAAACTTTTCCAACCCCCTTTTTTAGATGGAAGAATTGATACCAACCGAATAAATGATGCTGTTGCAAGAGTATTGAAAGCCAAATTCGATCTTGGACTTTTTGAAAATCCTTATATAGATGAGAACGAAGTAAACGCAGCAAGACCGGATCCGAAAATCATCGCAAAAAAAGCAGCTCTCGAATCAATTGTGTTATTAAAAAACACAAATGGACTCTTGCCTATTTCTATAGGTGGTTATAGCGGACCGGGCAATCAACCTATAAGCATACTTAAGGGAATCGAAGAGAAAGTAGCAGGCAAAACAAAAATCATTTATGCAAAAGGCGCTGGAATCAATAAAAAAGGATATGAAATTATCTCTTCAGCCTATCTAAGTTCTGATGGTGGAAAGAAAGGATTAGCAGCCTCCTATTATAGTAATATAGATTTTAGCGGCGAGCCGGTTGTAAAAAGAATTGATGAGCAGATTAATTTTCACTGGACACTATTCCCTCCTGATGCAAAACTGACTTCCGATTTTTATTCTGCCCAATGGAAGGGATTTTTAAAATCGCCTATCACTGGAAAATTCAAAATTGGATTAGAAGGTAATCAAGGTTTTCGTTTGTACATAAATGATAAGATGGTGATTGATGCCTGGAATAAACAAACTTATGCCACCCATCTTTCCGACTATGTATTTGAAAAAGGAAAATCTTATTCAATAAGGATAGATTATTATGAACCTAATGGTAATAACGCAACTGTCAAACTAATCTGGAACGCTACTATAAAAGATGATTACCAGCAACGATTACAGGAAGCATTAGCTGCCGCCCGCCAATCAGACGTTGTTGTTATTGCAGCCGGCATACACGAGGGTGAATTTCAGGACCGTGCTTATTTATCATTACCAGGTGATCAGGAAGCCATCATTCAGGCAGTAGCTGCCACTGGTAAACCTGTGGTGGTTCTGTTAGTTGGAGGAAGCGCTATCACTATGGATAAATGGATCAATAAAGTGGGAGCCATTGCCGATATCTGGTATCCAGGTGAAGAAGGCGGAAGGGCGGTAGCAGATGTTTTATTTGGGGATTATAATCCTGGTGGACGTTTACCCATAACATTCCCGGTTCACGAAGCACAGTTGCCATTGCTTTATAATCACAAACCAACGGGTAGGGGTGATGATTACCACAACCTGAGCGGATTGCCTTTATTCCCTTTTGGATATGGGTTAAGTTACACAAGCTTCGCCTACAGCGACATTACATTAAGCAGCGCAAGTATTGGAGCAGGTGAAAAAGTGAGCGTTAGTTGCAACATAAAAAATACAGGTAAATATGCCGGTGATGAAGTAGTACAATTGTATTTGCGTGATGAATTGGCAACGGTATCAAGGCCAGTGATGGAACTCAAGGGATTTCAGAGGATTTCTTTACAACCAGGCGAAGGGAAAAAAGTGACCTTCACTATAACAGATAAACAGTTGATGTTTTTGGATGCGAATATGAAAATGGTATTGGAGCCAGGAGATGTGAGAGTGATGATAGGGTCGTCGTCAATGGATTTGAGGTTGAAGGCTAGTTTGAAAGTTAAGTAAATCGAGATGACATCTTACCCCCGAGATGTCATCTTGGGGGTAAGATGTCATCTCCAATTGTAAAATACAACCAAAATAAGAAGCCATCCTGTAACCAGAATGGCTTCTTATTCATTTACCCCTAAACTAATTCTTTATAAAAGTAGCCCCCCTAACAAACTTGCCTGGTACTTGTACATTATAAGTTCCATGAAAGTGAACTGATAGGAACTGAAATAATATTCATTCCTTTTACACAATTAACCTGATAAGATAGCGCCTTCACTCCCGCAATACTTAAAATCTGAATTTCAGCTTTTCCACTAGCTTCAGCTGTAAATTCAATAGAAACACCATAATGAGGCAAGTTAGGATATACATGAACCGAATTATTGATTGTATTCAATCCTAATTTGACAACTTTTGAATAATCTGCTTTATTATCAATATCTACACATTTAATCTGTAATATACCGTACTTTTGATTAAAGCGGCAGCATCTGCAAAACTATAATTACGAATACTATTGCTGCTACCTGCAGCTTCAACATGCCTATAGGGAGGAAATGTGCTCCATCGATGGATCTTTCAATAATAAAGTAATTATTCTTGTTTTTCGGTTGCAGTGGCCAATAAAGCATATTCTTAGTATCTGCTGCAATTGCTTTAAAATAAATTAATTTAAGAACTAATGATGCGTTAGCATTTATAAAGTAAATAAGCCCATCCGAGACACAGCGCTTGCTTGAACAAAATCTGACCCAATATTAACTGTACTTCCAGATTCGAGAGACCATACTGTACCCCCATCTGTACTACCAAATAATGCCAAATCAGCTTCTGGAATTGAATTGGTTTCTGGGTGGAAATAAGTAAAATTGACAGTTGCATTTAACCCGCTATTATTAGCAGGAGTGATATCAAAATAGTGATACACTGATGGTCCATGATTTTGATGCCCTCGTTTTATAAGAGTACTCCCTAAATTAGAAGCGCTTGATATTGTAAATCCAAGATTGCCTGGATTTACTGATGATGGCGCATTAAGAATACTCACAATTTGGATATAGCCTCCACTTTGTCCGGTTATATGACGAGCATTTGTTTCGCCACTTAAAGAACCGGTACTTCCAAGATCAATATTAAAAGCATTGAGGAAAACGCTATCTCCGCTTTGCAAATCAACTAATCCAGAAACACCAATATTTTGGTTTAACTGGAATCCATTTGCCGATTTATTTAATACAAGGTTTGTAAAAGTTGTGCTGGTGGAACCCGCAATAAATGAACTTGACGTACTTCCATTTCCAGAAAAAATAACAGAAGAAAGATCTGGGGTGAAAGTGCCATTATTTGTGAATCCGGCATTCATTATAACTAATTTGGCCGCGCCATTGGCTACTAAATTACCACCAGAGGTAATTTTAATTAATGTATTTGTAGTGATTGCGGGAAATGCTTCTGGTGTTACTGAATTATAATTTACCCAACTATATTCGAAATTCCACTGAACGTTACCAGTTGCTGCTGTTGTTTTGGGAGTCCAATGCAAATGTGGATATATAGTTGTGCCTTCTTTCCAGCCATGAGGTAATTGTACAGTAAAAGACATGCTTTCAACTCCTTGGTTATCCCTGAAATACCATATCTGAGGGCCATTACTTCCACTTAAGTAGTCCAATTGTGCTGCATTACTTCCATTGTCTAATACTACGCGTAAATCGTCCCAAACACCAGCAGTACCTTCAAATGTAATATGACCATCTGCTTCAACTAATAATTGATTGGTACCATCTCCTATTGTTGTAACACCAGCATCAGAAATATTCATTCTTGAAACATTATTTGTCTTAAAAACAAGTGCTTTCGCATCTGTAGTTCCAATAAAATCTGTACCTGGAGTTGTACCTGCATTACCTGCAACTTTCCACTCTGTTCCAGTTACTAATAATTTTGTCCAGGTTGGAGATCCTGTAGTGCCTGAATTATAGTAGAACCCAATACCTCCAGACAAGGCTGCATTTGTATTGTATACCAATAAGCTGTGAGCAGGTGTTGCAATTGTTGCAGCATCGGTCAATGATGAAAGGCTGATCCTTGGTATCAACAGCCCCTTATTGGTGCTTGCTACATCGAGCATTGCAGATCCATCAGGGTTATTACCTGTTGAATTCACTGCAATGTTTTGAGAAAATGAATTAAATGAAATGAGGATGACGGCTAAACCGGATAGAGCTTTCCGGATGGTTGGTTTGCTTTCCATAAAAGATATTTTTAGGGTTGAAAGGACTATGATTCTTAATAATCACAGCTTATGTAACTATTAATAATAAATAAAATTGAAAAACACGAGTCACTTAATATATGATTTCAATTAATGCCTTGGGCTGCCTAAAAGGCCTGGTAGCACTATTAATAATAATTGCGTAAGTAGCTGATTTATTTTTATATAGTGTGTATACATAAAATCTTTTTTTTAGGATGATAAATTGATTCTAACAGCAGAATGAACCGTTGAAAGATTTCGAGTAAATCACTATTTAGTAAATACGCCATGACTACCAATTCCATCAATCTGATAATGGAAATCCAAAAACATCACTCCAAGCATTTCCAACGTAGGTATCAGATGCATTTCCAGAATCAGCGTTCCTCCATAAACGACAAACAAGAACGCTGGAAATTGTTTTTCCGGTTCCTGAAATTCCCGCATTACCAGTAGTCAAACTTTGAATTAAATGTGTATTTGCTGTGAATGGAGCGGAGCTTACTACAGTATTTGTTGTAATGGCAGGGAAAACTTCTGGCGAAGAAGAATTATAGTTCACCCAACTATATTCAAAATTCCATTGCACATTCCCTGAAGCAGCTGTAGTCCTTGGTGTCCAATGCAAATGGGGATAGATAGTAGTTCCCTCTTTCCATCCATGAGGCAACTGAACAGTAAATGACATGCTTTCTACTCCTGAATTATCCCTGAAATACCAGATTTGAGGACCAGTACTTCCACTCAAATAATCTAATTGTGCGGCATTACTACCATTATCTAATACAACACGTAAATCGTCCCAAACACCTGCAGTACCTGCAAATGCAATATGACCATCTGCTTCAACAACTAATTGATTGGTACCATCTCCTATTGTTGTAACACCTGCATCAGAAATATTCATCCTAGATAGGTTGTTTGTCTTAAAAACAAGGGCTTTAGCATCTGTTGTACCAATAAAATCTGTACCGGGAGTGGTGCCTGCATTACCTGCAACTTTCCACTCTGTTCCAGTTACTAATAATTTTGACCATGTTGGAGATCCTGTAGTGCCTGAATTATAGTAGAACCCAACACCTCCAGACAAGGCTGCATTTGTATTGTATACCAATAAGCTGTGAGATGGTGTTGCAATGGTTACAGCATCGGTCAATGAAGAAAGGCTAATCCTTGGTATCAATAACCCTTTGTTTGTACTTGATACATCGAGCATAGCTGATCCATCAGGATTATTCCCGGTCGAGTTTACAGCGATGTTTTGAGAAATTGAATTTAACGAAATGAGAATAATGGCTAAGCCGGATAGTGCTTTCCGGATGGTTGGTTTGCTTTCCATAAAAGATATTTTAGGGTTGATAGGACAGGAATTCTAGACAATCTCTGTTTAAGAACTATTATAGAATTGATAAAGTTTTATAATGTGGGACACTTTATATGATTCCTATCATGCAAAAACAAGTAGTTTTAGCAAATAAACAGTATCCTTTACTTGTATTAGGGGTAATGCATGTAGTAAAACAACCTAAACACCAATATGTCCTTATATGGGATTATAAAAATGGAGATGTCATCTTACCCCAAGATGACATCTCGGGGGGTAAGATGTCATCTCCAATTGTAAAATACATTGTAAATTACAACTCTATGTCCGCCACACTCAACACCACTAAGCCAAGAATCGCTTCCATCGATTTCCTGAGAGGTCTCATTATGGTCATCATGGCCCTGGACCATACCCGCGACTATTTTCATATCGGTGCCATGACCTCCACACCCACCGACCTTGCTACTACTACCCCCCTTCTGTTTTTTACAAGATGGATCACGCATTTCTGTGCACCGCTATTCCTATTCTTATCGGGAATTTCTGCTTTCATCAGCGGACAAAACAAAACAAAAAAAGAACTCAGCATCTTCCTTATAAAAAGAGGCTTCTTCCTGATAGTTTTTGAAATAGTAGTGATGAATCTCATCCTTACTTTTAACCCTGCCTATAACCTCATTTTCCTTATAACACTCTGGGCCTTCGGATGGAGTATGGTTATTCTGGGGCTGTTGATCAGAACCAATATAGTTACCATAGCCATCGTTGGTTCTATCCTGTTTTTCGGCCACAATCTTCTCGATAAAATTGTATTAGATCCCAACACTGTATCAACTGCTATCATTAACATCCTTCTCACTTCAAAAGGAAATGCTTTTCCCATTGGTGGAGGACATGTTATATTAGTTGGTTATACTATCCTGCCTTGGGCCAGTATTATGTTACTAGGATATAGCTTTGGTCACCTATTCTCCAATACTATAGAAGCTCAAAAGAGACAACGCTTTTTCCTGATTGCAGGGGTAGGTATCATCAGCTATTTTCTTTTAATGCGTGGAATTAATATTTATGGAGATCCAAATCCATGGTCTACCCAAAAAAAGCAGCCTGTTTACATTCCTGTCATTTTTCAATCTAACAAAAACGCCTCCTTCGCTTTTGTTTGGTTGTATGACCCTTGGGCCGGGACTTATTGTATTATCGTTCAGCGAAAACCTGAAAAATAAATTCTCTCAAATAATCATGGTCTATGGCAAAGCCCCCTTATTTTATTTTGCCGGCCATTTTCTTTTGCTGCATCTGTTGCTTGTCATTTTCTTTTATGCAACTGGACATACCAATTCCCAAATAGTAGATCCCGAATCACCCTTCCTCTTCCGACCAACGGCTTTCGGTTTCTCACTCAGGTATGTTTATTTGTTATGGATAGCTGTTGTGGCTATTATGTATTACCCTTGCAAGTGGTTTTACAAATACAAGAAATCGCACAATAGTTGGTGGTTGAGGTATATGTAATTCCTTCATGGAAGTTCTCATCCAACGCATCGAATGCAAATCGAGTTGTCGCCTTTCAAATAAAAATATTTGTCCGGCGAAAGAAATTTCCCATCTTTGAGCCATCAAGCTACGAACTTGATTTTCTAATTCGAGCTCTTCGCCAACCAAGAGCTCAGTCCCACACGAAGGTTTTTCTTACCACCACCGGTCATTAACCGGTATATCATTTCTATTATTTTGTACCAGGTGATTCTAATTGCCGGGAAATGGCTTTTTTTATTCAACTGTAATTCTATTTATATATCATGACAACGGCTAATAACTATTCTTTTAAAAATATATTCGCCCTTATAAAACAAGCACTTAAGGGAGAAGAACACGATTATACCAAGGGCTCGCTACGAATCGCCATATTGCTTCTCGCCATTCCTATGATTCTTGAATTAAGCCTTGAATCGGTTTTTGCAGTAGTGGATATGTATTTTGTAGGACATCTTCCTAATAGCCAGAACGCTGTAGCTACTGTTGGACTAACCGAATCGGTTATCTCAATAGTCTATTCAGTAGCCATTGGCTTAAGTACTGCAGCAACAGCTATGGTAGCTCGTCGCATAGGAGAGAAAAACCCGGATGCGGCTGCCAAAGCAGGTGCACAGGCTATTTTATTATCCCTATTGATAACTGTAATCATAAGTGCCTTGGGAGTTTATTTCGCTCCAGATATTTTGCGACTTATGGGAGCGCAGCCCGATGTGGTTAGAGATGGCACTTCTTTCACAAGAATTCTGTTAGGAGGAAGTGTTGTCATCATTCTGATATTCTTGATCAATGGAATATTCAGAGGTGCAGGAAATGCAGCAATGGCTATGCGAAGCTTATGGTTAGCAAGTATTATCAATATCATCTTATGTCCTTTATTCATTTATGGAGTGGGTTCCTGGGATGGATTTGGATTGAAAGGAGCTGCTATTGCAACTACGATTGGAAGAGGTATCGGCGTATTATATCAATGCTATCATCTATTCAAAGGAGATAACACCATCCTTTTGAAGAAATCGCACTTTAATTTTGATTTTCCATTAATAAAATCACTGGTAAAAGTTGCATGGCCTGCCACCCTGCAATTCCTGATTGGATCTGGTAGCTGGATAGTACTGGCTTATATAGTATCCACCACGGGTGGCACCATTGCATCAGCAGGTTATCAGGTTGCTATAAGGAATGTAGTGTTCTTCATTCTTCCTGCCTGGGGAATGAGTAATGCAGCTGCAACATTAGTTGGCCAAAACCTCGGGGCTGGTCAGCCCGACAGGGCTTCAGAAAGTGTGATTCTCACAGCAAAATACAATGCTATTTTCATGAGTTTTGTAACCCTGCTATTTGTTGTTTTTCGCCATGCCAATCATAAAGATTTTCACGAATGACCCTGCAGTGCAGGAAGTGGGTGCTTTAGCGCTTCGAATCATTGGAACCGGCTATATCTTTTATGGAATTGGAATGGTTATGATACAGGCCTTGAATGGAGCTGGAGATACCAAAACACCTACCTGGATCAATCTGATATGCTTTTGGTTTTTTCAAATTCCACTAGCCTGGATTTTGGCAAAAACACTTGGATGGGGACCTGTGGGAGCCTTTATAGCTATTCCGGTGGCTGAAACTGTTATTGCAGCAGCCGGCTATTGGCTGTTTAAAAAGGGTAAATGGAAAAAGACCATTATTTAATTGCATCTTATACTGATATGCCTTAGGGATGTGACCCTAAGGCATATCAGTTATTTTCATTTCTTCTCCAGAATACATTTCATTAATTCCTAAATTACAGTATGGTACAAATCCCAAATAATGCAATAAGACAAGTACTGTTCCTTTTGCTGATACTGATATTAGCAGGTGTACTTTTCTTTCAACTTCAAACATTCATTCCTGCTTTATTAGGAGCTTATACTTTGTATGCCATCTTGAGAAGATGGATGTTACTATTACATGAAAAATATAAATGGAAGCAAGGGTTGGCTGCTGCTACCCTTATGCTATCGTCATTTATAATAATACTGTTGCCGATTTTCTTGTTAGCGAATATGATGACATCAAAAATCAGTTTCGCTGTACAGCATTCATCGCAGGTTTTAACTGCAATTCAAAAGTTCGTCCATAAGTATGAAATTGAATATGGAATAGAATTGATGAGTCAAAGTAATATCGCTAAGCTCTCGGCCTGGGGAGCAAATTCTTTACCTGGTTTATTAGGTGCCACTATCAGCACAATTACAACTATTGCTGTAATGTATTTCATCCTTTTCTTTATGCTGACTCAGGGAAGAAAAATGGAAGCTGGTTTTTACGAAAAAGTTCCATTAAAAGATGAGAACGTAATGCTGTTAAGAACAGAATTGAATAGTCTGGTATATTCAAACGCATTGGGTATTCCTTTAATAGCAATTATTCAGGGAGTTGTCGGTTTAATCGGCTATCTCGCATTAGGTGTAAAAGAACCTGTGTTCTGGTTTGTTGTAACCTGTATTGCTGCCATGTTACCAATATTGGGAGCAGCACTTGCATACATACCGTTGGCATTATTATTCTTCGCGAATGATGATAGTACCAGAGGGGTTTTAATGTTGGTATTCGGATTCGGTATAATAGGTACAGTAGATAATTTCTTCAGGTTCTGGTTACAGAAAAAAATAGGAGATGTACATCCATTAATCACCATCTTCGGTGTAATCATAGGAGTAAACCTCTTCGGGTTTATCGGCCTTATCTTCGGACCCATACTAATATCTCTCTTCCTTTTACTTATTCGTATTTATGCGAATGAGTTTGGGACAAGTGCTAAGCCGAAGTAAGTTGCTGGGTGCTTGATGCTGAATGCATTTAACCGCAGAGACGCGGAGACGCAGAGGATACAATAACGTGGAGGGAAGTGGTTTGTTTCTCCGTCTCTGCGGTTAAAAATCTCACATTAATATTAAGCAGCAATTAGTCTCCCTCTGGAACCTATTGAACTCTTGGAACTTTCTAAAACCTTCAGTTGTAGTCGAAACCCTACACATCGAAAATTTACTAAGCATTAGTACTCAATTAATAAGAAACCATCTACTTACACAATAAATTTTTTACTTAGTAAAGCTTGTAGTATTAAATTTTCGATAATATTTTCGAAATGTCGTCGTTTAAGAGACGTACACGCATCGATCCTAGAAAAACCCTTTGAAATGATTCGCCCATTAAAATCCGTATCAACCGGGAGTCTGGTATTATTACTATTAACAGCTCCTGTCCTTATCTCCGGCACGCGTTCTTCCCTAAAGGAAGAAACCCCTGTGATAAATACGACTACCACCTTATCCCCTGTAGCAAAATCTAGCAAACAACTTATTCTCGAGGAAGCAATGGTCATATATGATAGTATGAACCTTAAACGCTTCGGATTGAGTGAAAAAGCTTTCCAGTTCGCCTGGCAAGGTTATAAATACCTGCTTGAAAAAGGAAAGATTGCAAATTCAGAAGTTCTTTCTATTTGCGACTTCAGTCAAAGTTCAAGACGTAAACGCCTTTATATAATAGATGTACAGGAAATGAAAGTGTTAGTGAATACATATGTAGCTCATGGCCGTAATAGTGGTGGTGAATATGCAAGATCATTTTCTAACAATCCTGAATCACACAAAAGCAGTCTTGGTTTTTACATAACACGTAGTACTTATTGGGGTGGACATGGATTGGCGCTGAATATTGATGGAGTAGAAAGAGGAATTAATGATAAGGCTGATAAAAGAAATATAGTTGTTCATGGTTCACAGTATGTAGGTTCCAACTTCCTTCGTAACAATAAATTTAATGGAAGAAGTTATGGTTGTCCTGCAGTACCCGCAAAAGACACCGACAAAGTCATAAATACTATTAAGGATGGTTCTTGTTTGTTCATCTATCATCCTACAAAACGCTATCTGCAACAGTCCAAAATATTAAACGGCTAGGTTGGACGTAAACTTCAGATGGTTTGAAGGTAGAAAGCTCATTTTAGGTTCGTACCCTATGTGAGCTTTTCTTTTTTTACTGGGATTGAATACAAATACATTTACCGGGAAGGCGGGAAGATTTTTTCTTTCAAACCTCGAGAAGTCAACCCGGGAGGAGTCAATCTGGAGGATGACATCCCGGGAGATGTCAACCTATTAATATCCCCTCATTAGTTTTTGGTATTTCCCTCATCTTTTACAACTTCTTAGCGAAGCCTATGTACCCTATCTACTCCTTCTATAATGGATTTTCTATGTGACCCTATGTGCCTATGTGTTCGGCTGTTTGTTCGAATCAAATACACTTGCCGGGAAAGCGGAAAGAATTCTTTATTGTGGGTTTTGAATATTTAAGAGAGTTTCTTACAAACAGGGTTCTAACTTACAACTTACAACGTACTTAGAACTTCCTCTTGTGTTTTACAACCCCACCCCTCCCCACTCCCAAACTTTTTCCTACCTTAAAGTATGGTTTCAAATAACATACTATTCCTCGATATAGAGACAGTTCCGCAGCACCCTTCTTTTGATTTGGTTCCAAATGATTGGAAAGAATTATGGACAAAAAAAGCTGAAGCCCTATTGCGTAACCGGGAACTGGAAACGGTAGAAAGCATCTATAGTCGTGCTGGCATCTATGCTGAATTTGGAAAAATAATCTGCATTAGCTGTGGTGTCATTATGGGTTCTGGTGAGAATAAAAGGATAGTCATAAAGTCATTTTATGGTGAAGAGAAAAGTAATACTGCAGGACTTTTCTGAAATGCTTCGTAAATGGGCGGTTGATCCCTGATAAAGATTCCTTTGTGCTCCTAATGGAAAGGAGTTTGATTTCACTTATTGCTGCCGCCGGATGATCATCGTGGCATGCCCAATCCC
>JBGAQE010000019.1:0-39145 GCA_044220885.1 Chitinophagaceae bacterium | reverse complement strand
TTACCTCGCTCTTCTTCCTCTTTAACCTAACCGTAGCATTTTGAGTAAGACTACTGGATAAGTATACTTCATATCGGTTGATGCCATCCGTTACAATCATCAACGCCGTATTGGGTGGATATTTACCAAGGTTTTCAGCAAGCATGCTTATTTCATTCACTTCCTTTGAACTATCCATTGCCAGATAGATATTCAATGCCCTTTCGGTGATTGCTTCTCGAACCAGTACCGGACTTTTATTAAGGAAAACGCTGATGCTGTCCCCATCAATATCGCCATTGTCATAGAAACTGATTCTTACTGAGTCGCCTTCAATCTCCAGGTCTTTGCTGAATATATTAGTTCTTTTTTCAAATTTTTCTACCAGCTTCTTCTCTGCATTCTTATTGGGTATATATGGCGTTACAACACCAGAGTTAGCTGGTCCGGCAGTTTGTACAATAGCATTTGCATTGGCAGCTGGATTTGAAACAATATAATCCTGTTCCTGTGGTTTCCAGAATTTCTTTCCTGTAGAAGCATTGGCTAATGCAATATCAGGGTCGGTAGCAGCGGGGTCTATTTTCATCACTACCCTTAGTTCAGGACAAGTGTATTTGTATTTATCGTCGCTATAGAAATAACCATTGAGGGTGCTGCCTGCCTGTGCAACCATCAATACTCCGAGGAAATTCATCGGGCATTCAATTCCGTTTCGTGTATTGGCTTGATTATGAAGGACGGGTAAGTTTTTTACATGAACTTCACGGCTTTGTTTGTCGAAAGTGCCGCGAATGAAAAAGCTCTGATAGCTATCTTTAAAATAATACCCGAATATCCCTTCTACTTCATCCCCTTTCTGTCTCAGTACTATTTCAATAAGGTAATTATTGGTACTTGTACCTGTATTCACATCTGCTTTTCCATACCAGGAGCCAGTAACTGTTTGTGATTTACTGCCCAATACGCTGCAAATAAGTAGGAGGGAGAGGATGATTCGGTGCATATGTGAAGGTAAAAGAAAAAATCAAGCCAGACAGGGAGTCTGAGTGTTAAAAACATTAAGAATTTGAAAATTTGGAAATTTGAAGATTTGAAAATTAAACAGCCAAATACAGCTAAACTAATAAGGGAAAGACATTATTCATTAATTATTGAAATTCTCACCAACTAATAGATTTTCAAATTTTCAAATTCTCAAATTTTCAAATTGTTCAATTCCCAAATTCGGTAATTACTTCAAATACCGCTTCATCTCCCTCTCCGCATCCTTCTTCTTCAACGTATCCCTCTTATCAAAGCTTTTCTTTCCTTTGCCGAGACCGATTTCCATTTTGGCGAGGCCTTTGTCGTTGAAGAAAATTTTGAGGGGTACAAGGGAATAGCCCTTTTCCTTCATCTTGTTTTCGATTTTGCGGAGTTCCCTTTTCTGGAGGAGTAGTTTGCGGTCGTGGACGGCGATATGGTTATTGGTGGTACCGAAACGGTATTCGGCAATATGCATGTTGCGAACCCAGAGTTCCCCTTTAATGAAGAAGCAGAAACTGTCTACAAAACTCACTTTCCCTTCCCTGATGGATTTTACTTCAGTTCCTACCAATGCCATGCCGGCATCGTATTTGTCTTCGATGAAATAATCGTGGTAGGCGGAACGGTTCTGGATCGACATGTGCTGTAATAAAGAACAGCAAATTTAAGGACATTGACGGAAGAATAATCTTTTACCATAAGGAGTGTTCCAGGTGCTTTGGTCGTAGCTTGTATCCACAACCAAAATCTTGTAGCCGTTTAGTTTGCAACTATCTTTTAGAGAAGAGCAAAGTACACTGGTTTTTATATCAAGCAGTGTGTCTTTGTAGGCTTTTAAAACCATTGTGTCATGTGCATAAGTAAATAAATGAACTCTGTTAATGGTATCCTTATATAAATATCGGAAAATGGGTCCTTCACAAGGCAGGTACAAACCTTTTGAAGTAGCTGTGTTCATCCACCAAAAAGCTCCGAGAATTAATAAAAAAGGTAAGATTCTTTTTATTGGCATTTTCTGAAGTATATCAAATTTCCATAAGGGGTGTTCCAAGTTGGTACATTATAACTTGTGTCTACAATCAATATCTTATAATTATTTATCTGGCAACTGTCTCTTAAGATTTTGCAAATCTCCAATGTCTTGGACTCCCATAAAGTGTCTTTATACGCTCTGATTATAACAGTATCGTGACTTGTCATAAAGTAATAATCACTTGTAAGAGTGTCCTTGTGAATAAAACTATTGATCTGAGTTTCACAAGGGTAGAATATATTAGGCGTTGTGGCAATGTTCATCCACCCAAAAACAGCTAGAATGATGGTGAATCGGATAGCATTTTTCATTTCCTTCGTATTAATGCCAAGGCCAGTAAAACAGCGATGGTCATAGTGATAAGATCGGGCCAGTCGAGTCTGGAGAATATCCATTGGGCTTGCTGGCATTCTACTAAGGACAAGTAAAGCAAGCTAAAAGTTGCAGCCCAGGGTTTACTAAATGAGGTTAAGAGAAGCAGGCTGGCGCAAAGCGCATAGGCCCAACAGGCATCTGAGAAGTGGAAGAGAAGTGAAGTTGGTAGTGTAACTGAGGTGACTATTTTTTGCTTTATTCCTAACCATTGATGCAGAGGTGTTTCCGGTTCGCGGAAAAGGATATAAACAAGTACTCCCGCCAATAGCGGGAGTAGAATATGTATCAGGGCTTTTTGGTATTTTTTCAACCTTCCCTTTTTAGTTTCTTAAAAGATTCAATACGGTTGCCAATTTTTCTTTCAATTCGTTTCTTGGCACAATGAAATCAAGGAAGCCATGTTCCAGCAAAAATTCACTTCTCTGGAATCCTTCCGGCAGATCCTTTTTGATGGTTTCTTTAATAACCCTTGGTCCGGCGAAACCGATAAGCGCTCCTGGTTCTGCTATATTAAGATCTCCCAGCATACCGAAAGAAGCCGAAATGCCACCAAAAGATGGGTCGGTCAGGAAAGATATATAAGGAATCCTGGCGTCGGTTAATTCAGATAGCTTTCCGGAAACTTTGGCTAATTGCATCAGAGAGAAAGCGCTTTCCATCATGCGCGCTCCACCCGATTTACAGATGATCATAAGGGGGGCCTTGTGAGCAATACAGTAATCCACAGCCCGGGCAATCCTTTCTCCCATCACACTTCCCAAGGAACCACCTATAAATTCAAAATCCATACAGGCTACCACAAAAGGTATATCCTTGATCTTGCCAGATCCTACACGAATAGAGTCGGTAATATCAGTTTTGGCCCAGGTTTCCTCCAGCCTTTTCTGATAAGATTTCAGGTCAGTGAACCCAAGGAAGTCCTTCGCCCTAATTTCTTCATAGAGCACTTCATACTCGTTGTTGTCAAACAGTATTTCAAAGTATTCCTGGCTGCCTATTCGGTGATGGTATTGGCATTTGGGACACACGAATAAGTGCTCCCTGAGCTCGTTGACGGTACATATATAGCCACAATCAGGACATTTGCTCCAGAGACCTTCAGGAGTTTCCTTTTTATCGGCGGTACTAGTCAGAATGCCTTTCTTGATGCGCTTGAACCAACTTGGCTTATTATCACTCTTGGCTTCATCGCCGGCCAGGTTAGCGTCAAAATCCTCTTCTTTTCTCATGCATTGAGATTTGGGCGGCTAAGATAGGGATTTTAGAATAATAGGCCTATATGATGCTAATTAGGCTTTCAGCCCCCTGAAATATAAAATTTTATGTAATCTCTAAAGTTTGGCTTCGCTGCTTTATTTTTGCCGGAATTCTCAAAACCTTGTCCTTTCCAAATTGTTCTTATAATTTGTCACCAGGTCAATTCGCATTGGCTGAGCCTTAAATAAATAGATTACAAATGAAATGGTCTGACTTTTTCACTTCTTCGGTAGGAAAAAAACTGATTATGGGTATCACGGGCTTGTTCCTGATCACCTTTTTATTAGTGCACATGGGTGTGAATGCCTGTATTTTTAATGACCTCTCCTTTATCGACCCTAATGATAATGGGGATATGTTTAACCGGGCGGCCGATTTCATGGGTAAGACCGTGCTGATCCGTATTATGGAGCTAGTGCTCTTCCTGGGTTTTTTCCTTCACATCATCCAGGGCATAATGCTCGAGTTACAAAACAGGAGCCGTCGCAAGCTTGGCTATGAAGTGTCCATGGGTAACAAAGGCAGCAAATGGTATAGCCGGTCTATGGGCTTGCTCGGTACCATCCTTTTATTATTCCTGATACTGCATTGGTGGCATTTCTGGATTCCTTCCCGCTTTACCCATGCAGGTTTGGAAGAACCTATTTCTTTAAGTAATGGAAGAATATCTCATGACATGTTCAATCTCATGAAAGTTACTTTCACTGAATGGTGGGTTGTGGCAGTTTATGTTGTAGCCTGTATATCTCTTGCTTATCACTTGTTACATGGTTTCCAAAGCGCCTTCCGCACTTTCGGATTGAGTAACAGCAGATATCTGGCATTGGTGAATTCAATAGGTTTCGCTTATTCCATAATCGTTCCATTGATATTCGCACTAATGCCTATTGCTATGAAGCTTGGATGGGTGGAATAAGTAATAGGTGAAACCGGAAGCCCTTTTTTAGAAGGGTTCGTTTAACAAAAAATCGTTCTTTTAATCGTAATAAGTAGGTTTAATTCTGATTTCAAAAACCTCTTTTCAAATTATCAACTTGAATTATGCTTAATTCAAAAATTCCTTCGGGACCTTTAGAACAGAAATGGGTAGACTATAAAGGTCATTGTAAGCTGGTGAATCCAGCCAACAAACGCAAAATGGAAGTGATAGTGGTAGGTACCGGTTTGGCCGGCGCTTCTGCTGCCGCCTCATTGGGTGAATTAGGATACAAAGTGAAAGCTTTCTGTTTCCAGGATTCTCCAAGAAGGGCACATAGTATCGCCGCTCAAGGTGGTATTAATGCAGCAAAGAACTACCAGAACGATGGCGATAGCGTATTCCGCCTGTTTTATGATACCATCAAAGGAGGCGACTACCGGGCCCGCGAAGCAAACGTTCACCGTTTGGCTGAAGTGAGTGTGAACATCATCGACCAGTGCGTGGCGCAAGGGGTTCCCTTTGCCCGCGATTACGGTGGATTGTTGAATAACCGCTCATTTGGTGGTACACAGGTTAAAAGGACATTCTATGCTGCCGGACAAACCGGTCAGCAATTATTGATAGGTGCTTACCAGGCTCTCGAGCGCCAGGTGGCGTTGGGCAATGTGAAGATGTATACCCGTCACGAAATGCTGGAGATCGTTATGATCGATGGCAAAGCACGTGGGGTTATCTGCCGCGATCTGGTTAGCGGAGAGTTGGAGCGTCATTTCGGTCATGCCGTATTGTTATGTACCGGTGGTTACGGTAACGTATTCTATTTAAGTACCAATGCCATGGGTAGTAATGTAACTGCTGCCTGGAAAGCACATAAACAAGGAGCTTATTTCGGAAATCCTTGCTTCACCCAAATTCACCCAACTTGTATTCCGGTATCAGGCGATCATCAGTCAAAACTGACCCTGATGTCTGAATCACTTCGTAACGACGGACGTATCTGGGTGCCAAAACAAAAAGGGGATACCCGCAAGGCCAATGATATTCCTGAAGAAGAAAGGGATTATTATCTGGAAAGAAGATATCCTGCCTTCGGTAACCTCGTTCCCCGCGACGTGGCATCACGTGCAGCAAAGGAAAGATGTGATGCTGGCTACGGAGTAGGTACTACTAAACAAGCGGTATATCTCGACTTCAAATATAACCTCATCAATAAGTACGGCAGGGCAGAAGCCAATAAACATGGCATCGAAAACCCTGACGAAGAAACACTGAAAAGATTAGGAAAGGAAGTAGTGAAGGAAGAATATGGTAACCTTTTCGATATGTACGAAAAGATTACTGGAGAAAATCCTTATGAAGTACCGATGCGTATCTATCCTGCAGTGCACTATACAATGGGTGGCTTATGGGTGGATTACGAATTGCAGACTACAGTAAAAGGATTGTATGCATTAGGCGAAGCCAATTTCAGCGACCATGGTGCTAACCGTTTAGGAGCTTCTGCACTGATGCAGGGATTAGCTGATGGATACTTTGTAATACCATACACAATCGGTAACTATCTGGCTGATGAAATTGCAGTGAAACCTATACCTACCGATCATCCTGCTTTCGTTGAAGCTGAAAAGAATGTGGCAGCAAGAATTGAAAAGCTAATGAGCATTAAAGGAAACCAGACTGTTGAAAGTTTCCATAAGCGCTTAGGCAAGATCATGTGGGAGAAATGCGGTATGGCCCGTAACGAGCAGGGACTGAAAGAAGCTATTGCAGAAATACAGCAATTGAAAAAGGAATTCTGGAGCGATGTTAAGATTCCTGGCGACATAAAAGAAATGAACTCTGAATTGGATAAAGCAGGCCGTGTTGCCGACTTCATTGAATTAGGAGAGCTGATGTGTCTCGACGCCCTCAACAGAAACGAAAGCTGTGGTGGTCACTTCCGTGAAGAAAGCCAAACCGAAGAAGGAGAAGCAAAACGCGACGACGCCAATTTCGCCTACGTTTCAGCCTGGGAATTCAAAGGCGAACACAACTGGGAATTGCATAAGGAGGAGTTGATGTTTGAGGTGGCGAAGCCGAGTCAGCGCTCATACAAGTAATTTGAAAATTTGGGAATTTGAAAATTTGAAAATGTGGGTCCCGACATGTCGGGATGAAAATTTGAAAATGTGGATCCCGAAGCTTTGGGATGACAATTTTAAAATCAGATTCCGTTTTTCAAAATGCTTTTTAGAATGTAAAATACAATTGAATTAATGGTTGTATTTGGTGGGAATGAATTCAGAAAAGGTGTAAGTTGAAATTTAGCAAACACTTTTAATGAAATGAGGAATGATCGAAAGAATTTAATTGTTGATAAAACAATTGAATTTTCAGTGGCAGTTATTAAATATTGCGACGACCTGCAAAACAGGAAAAAGTACGTCATCGCAAATCAGTTGTTAAGAGCTGCAACTTCAATCGGGGCGAATGTTTTTGAGGCGCAGAATGCAGAAAGTAAGGCGGATTTTGTTCATAAGATGAAAATCGCCGCTAAAGAAGCTAGTGAAACTCTTTATTGGCTGGTTTTGTGTGAAAAAACTGATACCGAATATTTCTCTTCCCAATTGATAAACGGAGTAGAAGAAATAATTAGGATATTATCCAGTATCATTTCAACATCAAAAAAGTTTGCTAAATAGAGATTTTCAAATTTTCAAATAATCAAATTTTCAAATTAACTAATCAGCATAACAGGCAGTATGGAACACACAACAATCAACATCACTCTCAAAGTCTGGAGACAAAAGAACAGTAAAAGCGCTGGCGCTTTCGAATCGTATCCGGTAAAGAATATTTCTACGGAAATGTCTTTTTTGGAAATGATCGATGTGCTTAATGAAGAGCTGATCAGGGAAGGAAAAGACCCTATTGCTTTTGATCACGATTGCCGCGAAGGTATCTGTGGTATGTGTTCTATGTATATCAATGGCCGTCCACACGGTCCTTGGGAGGCAAATACTACCTGCCAGTTACACATGCGCGCCTATAAAGATGGAGATATTATTGTAGTGGAACCATGGAGAGCCAATGCTTTCCAGGTAATAAAAGACCTGGTGGTAGACCGCAGTGCTTTCGATCGTATTATTCAAGCCGGTGGATATGTATCTGCAAATACAGGTAGTCCTGTTGATGCAAATGCCATTCCCATTGAAAAAGATAAAGCAGATGCTGCATTCGCTGCTGCCGCCTGCATTGGTTGCGGAGCTTGTGTTGCCGCTTGTAAGAATTCATCTGCCATGTTATTCCTTTCTGCAAAAGTGGCTCATCTTTCTCAGTTACCACAAGGAGTTCCTGAAAGAAAAAGCCGTGTATTGAATATGGTGGCACAAATGGATAAGGAAGGTTTTGGTGCTTGTACTAATACCGGTGCCTGTGAAGCCGTTTGTCCTAAAGAAATTTCAATTACGAATATTGCAAAACTGAACCTGGAGTATCTTAGTGCAGGAGTGACAGTGTGAGTAGTAAGTTTTAAGTAATAAGCGATGCCAGTGGTGTCGCTTTTTTTTATTGCAGAAATATAGAGATAGGCTTGTAAACAATAAGAGTCATTTGGTTCAAGAAATTTTACCTCAGAGGGGATCAACTAGAGTTCCGAACTTTCGAAAAGTTCGGAACTCTAGTTGATCCTCTCCGAGGTAAAATATAATTTTGTCCCGACTCCCGACTCCCGACTCCCGACTCCCGACTCCCGACTCACTCTTCCTCATTCACCTTCTCCCTATCCACCCCAAAATATATCCTCACTCTCAACCCTATATGATTATGCGAAAGCCCGTCGAAGTTCATTTTCTGGTAACCTATGCCTACACCAATGATACTCATAGGACCGAAGATATCGGCACCAGCACTGATGCCCCAGGTTACACCCCCTTCTTTTTTTGTCTCAAAGCTGTTAGTGAAATAGCCTACCTCAGGATTCACCCAAAAATTCTGGTTGAAATTGTATCGTATGCCGGGATTGAAATACCATTCCTTTTGCCGGCCATAGCGAATGCCAGGATACCCAGCCAATACATACTGCTTTCCTGAAAAACTGTTATACCCTAATCGTCCAGATACACACCATTCATCGTTAAGATGATACCATAATCCGAGTTCAGGGCCGAATCCGAAACTGGCATATTTCTTCCAGTCACCGATGGGCAAATCTGAATTGAAACCTATCGAAACCGCGAAATCGTTTTCATAACTAACCTCTTTGTTAAAACGAACACGATCGGCAGCATAACTTTTTGGCTCATCTTGTGCCTTGCCAATCAGGAAAATCAATGTGAAACACAGGATAAAAGCAGCTCTTTTTATAACCATCTTGAATCGAATTGTGTACTGCTAAAATAGTCGATTTTTAAGACCCGGTATACCTTGCCAGGAAAAAATAGGGATAACCGAAAAGGACGGTTTAAAAATTTTTAACAAAGGTCAACGGGTATTTCTGTCAATGGTAGCTGTATATCAAGTCTTTTTATTTACATTCAAGCAATCAATTGTATGAGTAGGGACTTGGGTCTTAGACAGACATAAGCCAATGATTTCCTTATTCTAAATAACACTCAAATGAAACATAACTTCGTATTTCTGCTAGTTGCAGGCAGTTTACTGGCCTGCAATCAAAATCAAAAAATGGAAACAAAATCATATCAATGGCCAACAGGCATACAAGCTCCTGTTGCCGACAAAAAACCTTTTGATGTAGGCTATCATGGCGACAAAAGGATGGATGAATATTATTGGCTGAACGACTATTTCAAAAAAGGGCCTGACAGTACCAAAGTGGTCGATTATCTCGTTGCCGAAAACAAGTATCTCGATACAATGATGGCCGGATTAAAACCCTTCCAGGATAAGCTGTTTGAGGAAATGAAAGCCCGTATCAAGGAAAAAGATGAATCACTGCCTGTTTTCCAAAACGGATATTACTATTACAATAAGTTTGAAGAAGGTAAGCAGTATGCTAGTTATTGCAGAAAGAAGGGTTCTCTCGATGCACCGGAGGAACTCTTGCTTGACCTGAATAAAATGGCTGAAGGACATGGTTATTTTTCCGCTGTAGGTTTAAATGTTAGTCCCGATAATAAGCTGATGTCGTACGGCATCGATACCATTTCCCGCAGGCAGTATACTTTGTACATAAAGAATCTCGAAACAGGTGAAATCTATAAGGATATCATTTATCCAACAAGTGGAAATTCTGAATGGGGAAATGATAATAAGACACTTTTCTATATTGAAACCAATCCGGTTACTCTTTTGTCTGAAAGGGTGAAACGACATGTATTGGGCACTGAAGTAGCAGCAGATGTACTTGTATATGAGGAAAAGGATCATTCAAATTATGTGTGGGTGGATAAGACAAAATCGGATAAATACATTGTGATCAATTCAGCCGCCACATTATCATCTGAAGTAAGGATACTCGATGCGGATAAACCATCAGGCGACTTTAAATTATTTCAACCAAGGTTGAAGGATGTTCTTTACAGTATCGATCATGCCGGCGATAAATTCCTGGTGGTTACCAATAAGGAAGCAATCAATTTCAAGTTGGTTGCTGCGCCCCTTGATAAAACAGGAGTTGAGAATTGGAAGGACATTATTCCTCACCGGGCAGATGTATTGCTGGAAGGAGTAGAGGTATTTAAGGATTTTCTTGTAATTACCGAAAGGAAGGAAGGCTTATTGAATATAAGAGTTCGAAATCTGGCCGATAATCAGGAGCATTATCTTGATTTTGGGGAGCCAGCTTATCTGGCATCCGTTGGGTCAAATCCTGAATTCAATTCCGGAACCCTTCGCTTTAATTATACTTCAATGGTAACCCCTGCCAGTACCTACGATTATGATATGGCTTCGAGAACGAAGAAACTAATGAAGCAAACAGAAGTGATGGGAGGCTATGATCAAAAGGAATATGTTACTGAAAGAGTGTTCGCTACTGCAAGAGATGGTGCGAGGGTACCAATTTCAATTGTCTATAAAAAAGGGTTAGTGAAAGACGGATCTGCTCCTCTGCTTCTTAATGCTTATGGTTCTTATGGTATAACTTCTGAAGCAACTTTCAATTCCACACGATTAAGTCTCTTGAACAGAGGGTTTGTATTTGCGATAGCGCATATCCGTGGCGGACAGGAGATGGGTCGTCAATGGTATGAAGATGGAAAGATGATGAAGAAGAAAAACAGTTTCAATGACTTTATTGATTGTGGTGAATTCCTGGTAAAAGAGAAGTTCACTTCCCCCCAACACCTTTATGCTATTGGTGGAAGTGCCGGTGGTTTGCTGATGGGAGCCATTGTAACTCAAAAGCCTGAATTATGGAATGGGGTTATTGCCGCAGTTCCGTTTGTGGATGTTGTGACTACCATGATGGATGAATCCATCCCTCTTACTACAAATGAATTCGATGAATGGGGGAATCCAAAAGCCAATAAGGAAACATACGATTATCTGAAATCTTATTCTCCATACGATAATGTTACAGCAAAGAATTACCCCAATTTGCTGGTTACAACCGGACTTCACGATTCTCAGGTGCAATACTTTGAACCTGCCAAATGGGTAGCCCGTTTGCGAGCCACCAAAACCGGCAATCAGGTTTTACTTCTGCACACCAATATGGAAGCAGGCCATGGCGGTGCCTCCGGTCGGTTTAACTATTTGAAGGAAATAGCGCTGGAGTATGTGTTTTTGTTGGGTTTGGAGGGGGTAACTAATTGATGCTGGATGCTAAATGCTTGAGGCTGAATGCTTTTGCCTAAAGCTGAATGCTAGATGCTAAATGCTGGATGCCTAAGGCTTAAGGCCTAAAGCTTAAGGCTTTATGCAGAGGACTGCCAGTTGATTTTGTGCACTACGAAAGATAAATTTCGAAGCCTGGTTTTTGTTTTCATTACGAATTCAAGCTTTAGGCCCTAGGCCCTAAGCCTTAGGCAAAATAGCATCCAGCATCTAGCATCCAGCCTCGTGCTTCCCGCATAAAACCCGTACCTTCGCGGCTCTAAAAAATCAATACGGACGCATGATAGCTGTGAATAATGTTACCCTTTCTTTTGGTAAAAGGGTGTTGTTTGACGAAGTGAACCTTTCTTTCAATAAGGGTAATTGTTATGGAGTAATTGGTGCCAATGGTGCTGGTAAATCTACTTTCCTCAAAATATTGTCTGGAGAAATTGAGCCCAATAAAGGTACTGTTGACATAACTCCAGGAGAGAGGATGGCAGTATTGAAACAGAACCAGTTTGAATTTGACGAGAGTACGGTATTGCATACTGTATTAATGGGCCATAAGAAATTATGGGATGTGATGCAGGAGCGTGATGCTGTTTATGCAAAAGAAGATTTTACAGAAGCTGATGGACTTCGTGCCGGTGAATTGGAAGGTGAGTTTGGAGAGATGGGTGGATATACTGCAGAAAGCGATGCAGCCAGTTTATTAAGTGAGTTAGGTGTTAAGGAAGAAGTGCACTCTCAATTGATGAAAGATATCAATGGTGCCCTTAAAGTTCGTGTATTGTTGGCGCAGGCATTATTCGGAAATCCGGATATCCTCATTCTCGATGAGCCTACCAATAACCTCGACGTTGATACCATTTCATGGTTAGAAAACTTTTTGGCGGAATATGAGAATATTGTGATTGTTGTATCGCATGACCGTCACTTTTTGGATGCTGTATGTACGCATGTAGCGGATGTGGACCGTCAGAAAATCAGGATCTATACCGGTAACTATACCTTCTGGTACGAAAGTAGTCAGTTGGCTGCACGTCAGGCTACAGATAAGAATAAGAAGATGGAAGAGAAGCGTAAAGACCTCCTCGACTTCATCGCCCGATTCAGTGCGAATGCATCAAAGAGTAAACAAGCTACTTCGCGTAAGAAGGCTTTAGAGAAACTGGTTATCGAAGATATCACTCCATCAAACAGGAAATATCCAGGTATCATCTACAAGCAACAACGTGAAGTAGGAAACCAGATCCTTAATGTAGCTCATCTTACAAAAGCTGTTGAAGGAAAAATACTTTTCAAGAATATCAATTTCACTATCAATAAAGGAGATAAGATTGCTATCATGGCCGAAGACCAGATGGCCATCACTGCATTCTTTGAAATCATCAATGGAGCTATGAAGGCCGATAGCGGAACCTACGAATGGGGTACAACCGTTACTACAGCCTATCTTCCTAATGATAATACACAATACTTCACTCAGGATCTTCCTTTGATGGACTGGCTTCGTCAATATGTACCACCACATGTAACTGATGTGGATGAACCTTTCCTTCGTGGATTCCTTGGAAAAATGCTGTTCAGCGGAGATGAGATACTTAAGAAAACGGGAGTATTAAGCGGGGGAGAGAAAGTTCGTTGCATGATCAGCCGTATGATGCTGCAAGACCCTAACGTAGTGATATTGGATGAACCAACCAATCACCTCGATCTGGAATCTATTCAAGCCTTCAACGAAAGCATGGTAAACTTCAAAGGAATAGTACTTATCTCTTCTCATGACCATACCTTCCTGCAAACAGTTGCCAACAGGGTTATTGAATTAACACCGAATGGTGTATTCGATAAGCTGATGAGCTTTGATGAATACCTGGAAGATAAGCATGCAAGGATGGCGCAATTAGCGTAACCGGTACGATAAACCGAAATGGAAACTGAGCGCACTATAGCCCCAGTTGAGTTGGGTATACGCGGCATATCTGTCGTATGAATAATGCAAAGTGTTGGAGAAAAATCCAGGAAGCACTTTGCTGGGTAACCCTGACCTGTCGTATTTTGTCAATTCCCCCGTTCTAAATCCCAGGGCGAATTTATACCCGATTGAACCGGTATTTAGTTTGGCAATTATATCGGAAGTAAATGCTACGGTAGCAAATTTTTTTGAAGGATCAATCAGATTGGCAGCGCTTGAAGATAATTCTGAACGAAAATCCTGGTATTCGCCCCATTGGTTGTTCCAATTAGCCTCTAAACCAAATGCTCTCCACTCACCTCCTTTTTGAAATGGGATCACATAATTGATGCCACCAGAAAATCCCAATGCTCCAAAGGAGTTTTTCCCAGCATGTGGATTAATCAGTGTTTCATCCAAATTAGAATTAAAGTAGCTAGGTGTTCCTATTTGTGGGGCATAAGGTAATAAGTTATACCCCCCTAAAGTTAATTGTGATCCATAATAGGCTTGAAAATTCCCAAATTGATGGGCCGCATGAAAGGCACCTATGAAAGCAGTTTGCTGATCTCGTAAATCTTCATTGGCACTGCCAGTAGAGATTGCTGCATTGGCATACAATGCGAAAGGACGGTTTTCACTTTTCAGGGGTTGTTCCCGGTATCCTAACGTATTTGTGTGAAGAGGACTTTGGAAATAGGCATATTGGGTACAGGAAATAGTAGACAATAAGACCAGGCAAAGGGGCAGAAAAAAGGATAATCGCATAATTCACTTGACAATAATTTAGCCCGAACCGCTGCAATTGGTGAAAACAGATACCTGTTTATTCATAAACCTCATGAAAACAGTGGGTTAGGGCAATAAATTTGAACTTTAAACGCTTTTAGTTAAACCCGTAGTTGTTGCGTCGTACATCGTTGATACTGCTTATTTTACTCACTGTGGGTTGCTGGGTCACTTCTGCTCAATCGACACAGCCTGATAAACCTATGAGTAACCTGCGACGCAAGATGGTTTCTACAAAAAAGGTTCCTTTGGTTATTGACAGCTTTAGCCTCGTCCCACGAACCCTTTCAATACTCGGAGTCCCGGATAGTCTTTACGAAGTGGATTGGGTGAACGCCTCCATCCGGTTCAAACAAAACCCGCCTTTAGATAGTATACTTATCAGCTATAGGGTATTCCCCAATAAACTCAACGGAGCCGTTAACAGGATGAATTACGATAGTGTAATGAATAATTTCCTGGGGCAGCCCTTTATCCCTGACTTTGGAAACAATAGTGGCGACAATCGATTCTTTGATTTCGGCAATCTCACATATAACGGTAGTTTCGGCAGAGGCATCTCTTTTGGTAATAGCCAGGATGCCGTTGTAACATCCAACCTTAACCTGCAACTGAGTGGATATCTGGCCGACAGTATAGAAATAGTAGCGGCAATAACGGATAACAATATCCCAATACAACCCGATGGCAATACGCAGCAGTTGAATGAATTCGACCGCATCTTCCTGCAGTTTAAGAAACGTAACTGGTCCCTTAGCATGGGAGATATCGATATCCGACAACAACAAAGTTATTTCCTCAATTTTTATAAAAGATTGCAGGGAGTTGCATTTGAAACCACCACCGCCATAGGAAAGAACAGCAGTAACAGAAGCCTTGTTAGCGGATCAATTGCAAAAGGTAAGTTCACCCGGAATATATTCCAGGGACAGGAAGGTAACCAGGGGCCCTATAGATTGCAGGGTGCCAATAACGAATTCTTCTTTGTAGTTCTTCCAAATACTGAAAGGATATTTATAGATGGCGAAGCGTTGCAAAGAGGAGAAGACCAGGATTATGTAATCAACTATAATACGGCAGAAATCACCTTCACACCAAAGCGTATGATCACAAAGGACAAGCGGATACAGGTGGAGTTTGAATATGCCGACAGGAATTATCTTAATTCAAACCTCTATTTTACCAATGAAACCATACTGGGGGATAAGGCTAAGATAAGAGTGGGCGTATTCAGTAACAGTGATGCCAGGAATTCTCCTATCAATCAAACACTCGATAAAGACCAGAAAGCCTTCCTTTCACAAATAGGAGATAGTATACAGAATGCCTATTATCCCAATGCCGTACTGGATACTTTCAGTGTTGGTAAGATCATGTACAAAAAAATTGATACGGTGTATAATAGTGGGGCTTCAAGAGATTCCATTTTTGTTTACTCTACAAACCCCGACAGTGCCCATTATACGCTTTCATTTATAGAAGTTGGCCAGGGGAAGGGAGATTATATACCCGAATTCAATGGTGCCAATGGTAAAGTATACAGATGGGTACAACGCATCAACGGGGAAAGACAAGGGCGATTCGAACCTGCCATTTTCCTGGTAACACCAAAAAAGCAACAGGTGTATAGCCTGGGATTCGATTATAATTTCTCAAAGAATACGCAGTTAACAGGGGAAGGAGCAATGAGTAATTATGATGTAAACCTATTCTCTTCGAAAGACAAGGCTAACAGGACTGGCTTCGCTACAAAATGGCAATTGAAGAATACAAAACAGCTTGGTAAGTCTGTAAAGATGCTGACAGATGCCGGTCTTGAATGGGTCCAGGGTTCTTTCAAACCACTGGAGCGATTACGTAATGTTGAATTTTCGCGTGATTGGGGATTGCCACAACAGAATATAATTGTTCCGCAAGACGAAAGAATCATAACTGCCGGTGTACAATTCAACGATAAGAAAAGTAATCAACTCAGGTATCAATTTACCAATTACAATAAGGCGGATGGATTTAACGGTATCAGGAATAGCGTACAACATATTCAACAGGCTGGGGGATGGAAATTCAATAACCTGTTCATGATATCACAAGTGAGTGATGAATTGAATAAAGGATATTTCCTTAGACCCACATTAAACGCTTCTTATCAGTTTAAGAAACTGAAGAATTATACTCTGTCGGGGATGTATTCATTGGAAAAGAATGCGATCCGGAAAAAAGTTTCTGATAGCATGGCAGTACAGAGCTTTTCATTTGAGACAATTCAATTTGGATTGAAATCGGATGAAGCAAAACTAAACCGATGGGGACTAACCTATTTTACAAGAAGTGATGCCTATCCCTTAGGGAAAGATCTTATAAAAGCTGATCGTAGCCAGAACATAAATCTGTATACTGAACTGACAAAAAGTGAAAAGCACCAGTTCCGTTTCAGTACAACATATAGAAAGCTGGATGTATTGAAATCGGGTATAACAAACCTTAAGTCGGATAACAGTTTATTGGGAAGGGCGGAGTACCTGGTAAATGAAGCGAAAGGACTTATTGCCGGTAATATACTTTATGAAACAGGAGCAGGACAGGAACAGAAAAGGGATTTGGTATATCTGGAAGTACCAGCAGGGCAGGGGGAATTCACCTGGAACGATTATAACGGAGATGGCATTCAACAATTGAATGAATTTGAATTGGCTGCTTTTCCAGATCAGCGTAAATATATCAGGATATTCACCCCAACGAATGAATTCGTTAAAGCTAACTATACCACGTTCAATTATAGTTTGTCATTAAGTCCAAGGCAGGTTATTGATATTGCGAAAGCTAAAGGGCTTACGAAATTATTATCTCGCATCAATCTTCAATCCACTCTTCAGATAAACAAGAAAGGGCTAAGCCAAGGCAAATTACAGTTGAACCCATTCGGCTCATCTATCAGTGATACCAATCTGATTACGCTTAATTCAATACTGATAAATACTTTTTCGTTCAATCGTTTCAGCGCTGTCTGGGGTTTTGATCTTAACAATGCAAGAAGCACATATAAAACATTACTCACTTATGGATATGAAAGCCGGGCCATTCAGGATTGGAATCTGAAAGGAAGATGGAATATCACCCGAAGCTTTACGGTAGATGCTTCTGGCCGCACAGGAAGCAATCGATTATTAAGTTCTAACCCTAAATTCGGAAACAGGAATTATAATATAAAGCAATACAGTGCTGAGCCGCGCTTCAGTTTTACCAAAGGGTCAAACTTCAGGGTATTGTTAGGGTATAAGTTTACCAATAAGGATAACCAGGAGGGAGATTTGGAAAAGACAGTAATCCATTCCTAAATACCGAACTGAAGTATAATATTCTTCAGAGCACATCTATACAGGCAAAGTTCACTTATAGCAGTATCCGGTTCAGTTCATTGTCTGGTTCCCCCAATACCAATTCACCAGCCGCTTATCTTATGTTAGATGGCTTATTGCCAGGTAAAAACTTCTTATGGACAATGGATATCACCAAGCGATTAGCCAACAATCTAGAATTAAACATTCAATACGAAGGCCGGAAGCCAGGGGAGTCGAGGGTAGTGCATATTGGGAGGGCGTCGATTCGGGCGATTTTGTGATGAGGGAGGCTTGATGCTTAATGCTAAATGCTTGATGCTTTTTTGCCTAAAGCTTAAGGCTTAAAGCCTAGGGCAAATACAGAATACAGAATACAATTTACCGCAGAGAACAAGAGAAATACAAGAGGTTTCGCAGAGTAATGCAAAGAGCCTATTAATGTTCTAAGCATTTCTCTGCGCAACCTCTGCTATCTCTTGTTCTCTGCGGTGAACTGTATTTGCCTTTAGCCTCTAGCATTTAGCATCAAGCCTTCACTCCGTCGCAGTGTCCCCTGGGAACTGCTTGTAAGTATATGTTTAAGTGCGGGAGACACTGCGACGGAACAAGTTTTGTTATTGAAACGGAATTCAGTCTTCGACTAGTAACTCTCGTAAAACACTAATACATTCGGTAGTGAATAAATTAAGCCTTATGCTTTAGGCCTTAAGCTTTAGGCAAAAAAGCATCAAGCCTCCAGCATCCAGCACAAAAAAAACCCGGAACTAGTCCGGGTCTATCTTTCATTTGGATATTAAAATCTTCAATAGCTTAGCTGAACAAACCACCTTTCTTCAGTTCACGAACGCTTTCGCCGATCTTGAATCCGTTGTGGTATACTTCAATCTTATAGTTTCCTTTTTGGAAATCGCTGTTTTGTTTCCAGGCGAATTCAACATGCTTTTTCTTACCTGATTCGAATTCTACAGGAACTTTAGCAGTGAAAAGTTTTTCACCTTCATCACGTGTTGTGAATTTACCAGAACCTAATGCTTCAACAGCTACTGGTTGTCCGTCTGGAGCAGTGATACAAACATATACATCAGTAGTAGAAGAAGTGGCAATACGATTGTCAACATCGAAAGAGATAACCAGTTTGTCTACGCGTTTTGCAGTAGTAGTTACTTTTTCTTTACCGTTCTTCCTTTCGTTTACAGGAGTAACAGCTATGTTAGACGCATTCAAGGTAGAAGCAACGTCAACTTTCTTTTCCAATTCTTGCTTAACACTTGTAGTGGTTTGCAGGTCAGTGCTCAGTTGGGTTGTCTTTTGCTTTTCAGAAGAAAGGTCTGTGTTCAATTGCTTGTTTTCAGCAGTCAAACGGGTAACTTCTTCTTCCAGGCCACTGATTTTTTCATTCAGTTCCTTGATCAAAGCTTCAGCTTCTTTCTTTTCAGCTTCAGTTAAGCGCTGTTTTTTCATCAATCCGTCGATACGGCCACGAAGACCTTTGATTTCGCCGGTTTGTTTGCTGAGCTTTCCTTCCAGTTCATTATTATAACCAGTAAGGGAATCGAGACGGCCTAAAGCTGCACGATAGCTGATATCCAATTCGTTCTTGGAAGAATCGATTGTGATATACTCTTTCTGCAATTGAGCCATGCTCTTTTCGCTCTTGTTTTTGTCGTACAATAAATAACCCCAGGTTCCGAGAATACCGATTGCTAATAGGGCAATGATCAGGTTTTTCGAATCCTTCTTTTGAGGTTGATTCTGTGGTGTTGCGGATGGATAGTTGGTAGTACTCATATTGGCTTGTATTTTACAAAAAGTTATGAAATAGATTTGATACCAGTTTCAAGGGGTAACAACCCTGATTTTCCAAAACCATGCCAGAAATCCCTGACAGGTCCATGATTAATTTATATTTTTGCCCTGAAATACAGTCCTGTAAAGGGTTTCAGCATTTTAAAAAAAATGCTTTAACACTTATTTTTTTACCTTATTATTGCCCGGTTTTAAACAATTGTTGAAAAAAATGTCGTCTGAAAAAATCATAGCAGCCTGGAAAAAGAAGCAGTTCAAGCCTGTTTATTGGCTGGAGGGGGAGGAGGATTATTATATAGACCAGGTGGTTGACTATGCCGAACATAAGATATTGAGTGAAGCGGATGCCGGTTTCAACCTGACTGTTTTTTATGGAAAGGATGCGAACTGGGCCGATATCATCAATGCCTGCCGCCGCTATCCGATGTTTGCAGAACGTCAGGTGGTGCTGCTGAAAGAAGCCCAGCAGATGCGGGAAATCGAAAAGCTGGAGCCCTATATAGACAATCCACTGTCGTCAACCGTTCTGGTGGTTAGTTATAAAGAGAAGAAGGTGGATGGCCGTACTCTTTTGGCCAAGACGCTGAAGAAAAAGGCGGAAGTATTCACCACAAAGAAGATGTATGAAAACCAGCTGCCCGAGTGGACCAATGAAATGGTGCAGCAGAAGGGATTGACTATTGCACCAAAGGCATTGGCATTGCTGGTAGATCATATTGGTAACGATCTGGCCCGAATAAGTAATGAAGTTGACAAACTATCACTGAATCTGGGAAACAGGAAACAGATTTCCGAAGATGATATAGAAAAATATGTTGGCATCAGTAAGGAATACAATCCTTTTGAACTACAAGGTGCCGTAATGAAAAAAGATAGTGCCAGGGCCCTTCAGATTATCCAGTATTTCGAAGCCAATCCAAAAGCAGCACCCATTCAGTTGGTATTACCTACTCTGTATAATTTATTCAGCAAAACCTTCATGATTTTCGGACTGCCTTCAAGGGATGAAAAAACCGTAGCTGCAGGAATAGGGGTGAGTCCCTTTTTTGTGAAGGACTATATTGCCACCGCCAAAAACTACGGATATGAAGGTGTGGAAGCCGCTTTGCTTCTCTTACATCAATATAATCTTCGCAGTCTGGGCGTTCATGATGCCGGAACATCTGATGCTTCTTTATTGAAAGAATTGATTTATAAGCTGAGCCTTCTACCCTGATTAAGCGTATATGCAAAAACGATTATTTGTTTTTCTAATGCGTAGTAAATACACAAGGCAACCGTTTGCAATTTTAGAAACCCACCCAATTCCAAGTTTCTCAATTGATTATCGTCAAAATGGATGAGTGGTAAGCAGCATTTTCAACAACATTCTTGTCCATGTTCCGTTAAGGAACGCTATGCCGGCTTTCGACTGAACAAGGTTGTTAATACAAGATTTTTGGTCTTATTGCAAGAAACTGGTTATGGATTGGAGTCGCACCAGTTTGTTTAACTTATTTCAAGTACATAGTTCAGTAAATATAAACGGGAACGAATCTGTGGGCAGATAGGTATTTTCGGATATGCCTCTGTGTTACCATTGTCAGGTCTCGTTTTTTGTTGAAACGGCCCTGTTTTTTACGAAACCGATTGCGTAGATTCTTATGGCTGAAATTGATATTTAGACTATTTTTAATTTGGAGGATTTTGCTCTGATACAAAATCTTTGATTCTTAATTATTAAACTGCTATTATGCGAAGACTAAAAAAACTAGCCCTCTTGTCGTGCTTTCTGCTTCTAGCGGGCATGGCATTTTCTCAAAACCGAACTATTAAAGGGAAGGTGACTTCCGCGAAAGACAACCAGCCAGTGGCAGGTGCGTCTATCGTTGTGAAAGGCACTAAAACAGGAACCACCTCCGCTGTAGATGGTTCTTTTTCTATCAGTGCTCCACAGGGTGCTGTAACCTTGATAGTTTCTTTCGTTGGTTTCACTCCATCGGAAACAACAGTAGCTGCAGGTAGCAGTGATGTTTCAGTGGCCCTTGCTGAAGGGGGTGATCTGGAACGTGTAGTGGTAACAGCCCTCGGTATCTCCCGTCAGGCTAAGACCCTTGTGTATGCTACACAAACAGTAAAGACTTCTGAACTTACTGAAGCCCGTGATGCGAACAACGTTATCAACTCCCTTTCAGGTAAAGTTGCCAACGCTGTAATCACTCAGGGTTCTGGTGGTCCTGGTTCAGGAGCCCGTATCGTTTTACGTGGTAACCGTTCTATCCAGGGTTCTAATAACGCCCTGATAGTTGTAGATGGTGTACCTATCAGCAACAACACAAACGGTACTGCAGGTAGTGACTTCGGTTCTGTACAAGGATCAGATGGTGCTTCCAGCATCAACCCTGACGATATCGAGTCAGTAAACGTACTGCGTGGTGCATCTGCTGCGGCCCTTTATGGTAGCCAGGCAGGTAACGGTGTTATCGTTATCACCACTAAGAAAGGTAAGAAAGACAAAACTTCAGTAACCATCAATTCCGGTTTAGCGGTTGAATCAGTATTCGCTTTACCAGAATTCCAGAATTCATATGGACAAGGTAACGGAGGTGTTTTATCTGCTACTTCTGGTGAAAGCTGGGGAGCAAAAATGACTGGACAGTCATTCACTAACTACCTCGGTAACCAAAGCAGTTATTCTGCACAAAACAATAACGTTAAGGATTTCTTCCGTAGCGGTATCAGCCTTAACAACTCTATCGGTATTTCCGGTGGTAGTGAAAAAATGCAGACTTACCTGTCTTATACCAACAACAAAATTGAAGGTATCATTCCAGGTAACGACCTGATGCGTCATACAGTAAACATCCGTCTTAGCAACCAGATCAGTTCAAGGTTCTCTACAGATGCAAAACTTACTTATGTAAACCAGGACATCAAGAACCGTCCACGTACCGGTGAAGAAAACGCACCTGTTATCGACATCTATAACGTAGCACGTAACTTTTCAACTGCAGACCTGAAGAATTCTGAAGCGCTGAATAACGTAGGTATTCCTGCTCCAACAGCCTTCCCTTCAACATTGAGTTCTATCTATCAGAACCCATACTGGATGACTTCACGTACTTCTATCAATGAAACACGTGATCGTCTGATCGGTTTCTTATCTGCTAAGTTCAAGATCACTGATTGGCTGACCCTTTCTGGTAAGGCTAACCTTGATAAGACTATGGATAAGGGCGATAATAAAGTATCTCAGGGAACTATCCTCTGGTCACAATCTGGTGGTGCTTATTCAAAGAGCAATATCCAGGTTACAGAGAAATGGTTTGATGCGATGTTAGATGGTAACAACAAGATCACAAACGACCTGAAAGTAAACTACCGTATAGGTGGTATCTTCCAGGACAGTAAATATGATGCTGACTTCGCTTCTGCTGGTGGTTTGAATATCACCAACAAATTCAGTATGAACTTTGCCAAGAGCCCATCAGTAAGCTCTGGTTATACTCAGGTTCAAACACAGTCAGTATTTGCTCAGGCAAACTTCTCTTATAAGGATGCGATTTTCCTGGATGCGAGTATCAGGAACGACTGGGATTCCCGTCTTCCTTCACCGCACTCATTTATCTATCCTTCAGTGGGTCTGTCTGCAATCATCTCCGACCTCGTTACTCTTCCAACTGCTATCTCTTTCCTGAAAGCAAGTGTAAACTATGCTGAAGTAGGTAATGGTGGTAGATTCGGATTGTTGAATTCTGTATATAACTATGGTCAGGGTGCTGGTAACGGATTCCTCCAAATCAGCTCAACACTTCCTTTACCAGGTTTGAAACCTGAAATCGTGAAGAACCTTGAGTTCGGAATCGATGCCCGTTTCATCAAGAACCGTATTGGATTCACTGCTACATATTATAAGAGTAATTCATTCAACCAATTGTTGAGTGTTGCCCTTCCAGTAGCTTCTGGTTTCTCAAGGAAATATATCAACGCTGGTAATATCCAGAACAGTGGTTTTGAATTTGTTCTTACAGGATCTCCTGTTCGTACAAAAGATTTCAACTGGGATGTTACAGTTAACCTCGCTTTCAACAAGAGCAAAGTGGTTGAACTTAGCGAAGACGTGAAGATTTTCTACCTCGGTGGAGGCTTCGGTCGTTCTGCAACTCCGGTTGTTGAAGAAGGTAAAGCTTATGGCGACTTGTTAGCTTTCAAATGGGCTACAGACGCAAAAGGTCAGAGAATTGTTGATGCAAATGGTAAGCCAGTGCTCACTTCCGATCAACAATATATTGGCAATTTCAATCCAAAGGCAACCTTTGGTTTTACAAACACGTTTGACTATAAGTCATTCTCTCTCCGTGTGCTGATTGATGGCCGCTTCGGTGGTACAATCGTATCCGGAACAGAAATGAACCTGGCGTTCAGCGGAATTCCTGCAGTTACTGAAGCGAACCGCGATGGTAACTGGAATCTGGGTGGTGTTAGTGCTGGTGGTACTGCTGTTTCAGCAAAAATCACAGCTCAGGATTTCTGGCAGATCGCTTCTGGTAAGCGTTATGGTGCTGGTGATTTCTTCGCTTATGACGCTACTAACCTGCGTGTTCGTGAAATGTCTTTCGGATATCAAATTCCTATCCGCAACACAAATGTGGTTAAAGGAGCTAAATTATCAGTTGTAGGCCGTAACCTTCTTTGGTTATATCGCGGTAAATCACTGATGGATATTCCTGGAATCGGTAAACGTAAGATGTGGATGGATCCAGACATGAGCCTTGGTAACGGTAACTTCCAGGGTGTTGAATACGGAACTTTGCCTGCAACTCGCAGTATCGGTCTGAACTTACAGGTAACATTCTAATGCTAACTCAATACTAAATGTGTGTAAATATGAAACGAACAACCATTTTTAATCTCTTTTATGTAGTACTTGCTGGAGGTATCATGCTGATGGCCTCGTGTACGAAAAAGTTTGGTGAAATCAATACCGACCGTAACACGATCGCTACAGTAGGCTCTGCAGAATTACCCTTCCTGTTTGCAAAAGCGGAAGCAACTGCAGTTCCGAATATCTGGAACTATCAGGTGGCACAGAACCTCTTTGCCGACCAGTACGCCCAGTACTTCGCTTGTACAGCTACTTATTTCCCTTCAGACCGCCTGAACATCAGGATGGACTGGGTAGGTGCTGCTTTCAACCCTATCTATACAGATATGGTGCCTCAGCTGCAATCTATCTTCAAATCATCTGATCCTAACTCAGCAGAAAACGCTCTGGCTAATATCGTTTGGGTATTAGGTTTCCACCGCGTTACTGACTATTGGGGTCCTATCCCTTATTCTAAAGCTGGTGAGCCAGGTAACTCAGTTCCTTACGACGCTCAGGATAAGATATATGATGATTTCTTCAAACGCCTTACCGCCGCTGTTACAGTGTTGAAAACAAAGACCAGCGAAACTCCTTACGGAAGCTTCGACCTGATCTATGCCGGTAACGTTAACAAATGGATCAAATTCGCAAACTCCCTCCGCCTCCGTTTAGCTCTGCGTATCTCTAAAGTAGATCCTACGCGTGCTAAATCTGAAGCTGAAGCAGCTGTTGCATCTGGTGTATTGACTTCTAGTCCTTCTGAAGATGCACTGCTCGCTAAATCTGAAGCAGGTTCCGATAATAACGGTCTTTCTATCATGAGCGACTGGAACGAGTTCCGCATGAGTGCCGCTATGGAATCTGTATTGGGTGGATATGCTGACCCACGTTTATCTGTTTACTTCCTGCCTGATGGAGCTACTAAAGCTAATCCAAATGGTAACGGACAGTACGACGGTCTCCGTAACGGTCTTACTTCTACTCAGTTGACCGATGCTAAAAACGCCGCTACAGCTAACGCTAAAGTGGGTAAAAGATGGTCATCACCAGATTTCGGTGGTAACGCTAACTACCTTACTACTCCTCAAAACATCATGTCTGTTGCAGAATCTTTCTTCAACAGGGCTGAAGGTGCTTTGTTAGGTTGGAATATGGGTGGAACCGCTAAAGACCTGTATGAAACTGGTATCGCTACTTCTATGGCACAATGGGGTATCACTGATGGCGCAGCAATCGCTGCTTACCAACAGAGCACCGCTGTTCCAAAAGCACCAAACGACTACCTGAACTCTCCTGCAGTATCTACCGCTCCAGTTAAATGGGGTGCTACAGTTGCTCAACAGAAAGAACAAATCGCTATCCAGAAATGGATCGCTATGTTCCCTGATGGTAACGAAGCATGGGCCGACTACCGCAGAGGTCGTAACTTCATTCTCTATCCAGTTGCAAACTCTGAGAATGCTGATATCACCAACACATCTACTCAGTGGATCCGCAGAATTCCATTCTTGTTATCTGAAAAACAGAACAACAAGACTGCTGTTGAAGCCGCTGCCGGTTTGTTAGGTGGAGCTGATAAAGTGACTACACCTTTATGGTGGGATAAGAACTAAGAAGCTTCTTTCTCTATAGAAAAGATTCCATCGCGTTAACAGTAACCGGTGGAATCTTTTTTTTATATTTATCCCAATAGTTTATTTCTAATATTTGCAAATGCGGACTAAAGGATTATTTCTTCTACTTTCTATTGCTGCTATCCTCGATAGCTGTACTACCAGGCAAGACACACTGTTTACTAAACTGGATGACTCGAAAACAGGTATCAATTTCAAGAATACCCTTTTTGAAGATGGTCCCCTGAATGTGGCTAACTATATCTATTTCTATAATGGTGGCGGTGTGGCTATAGGTGATATCAATAACGACGGATTACAGGATGTCCTTTTTACAGGTAATATGGTTAAAAACAGACTGTACCTGAATAAAGGAAATTTTGTTTTTGAAGATATCACCCAGCAAAGCGGTGTAGCAGAATTACAGGGATGGTGCACAGGAGCTACCATGACCGATATTAATGGAGATGGTAAACTGGATATCTATATATGCCGCAGCGCCGATATTAATCCATCTATGCGTCGTAACTTATTATTCATAAACAACGGTAATCTTACCTTTTCGGAAAAGGCTGTTGAATATGGACTCGCTGATATAGGTTATTCCACCCAATCAGCTTTTTTTGATTACGATAAAGATGGCGACCTGGATTGCTTTATCATCAATCACTCCCTTTCAAAATATACGGCGGGTGTTCAGGATAATCCTGAATTACGAAAAGAACATAACCCCGATTTCTCCAGCAAACTCTATCGCAACGATAATAACCATTTTAAAGATGTAAGCGATTCTGCGGGTGTTACCTCTAATGTATTGACATTCGGTTTGGGTATTGCTGTGTCTGATTTGAATAACGATGGCTGGCCCGATGTTATGGTATCGAACGACTTTAATGAACCCGATTACCTGTTCATCAATAACCGCAACGGTACTTTCACAGAGCAACTGTCCTCAGGTATGGATCTTGTTTCATTATACTCCATGGGCTCCGATGCTGCCGATTATAATAATGATGGATTAGTAGACATACTTACATTGGATATGATGCCGGAAGATAATAAGACCATAAAAATGCATAGTGGTCCCGAGAATTTTGACAAGTTCCAATATCTCTTCAATAAAGGATTCTATTATCAGTATAGCCGCAATATGCTGCAACAGAATAATGGTGATGGTACATTCAGTGAAGTGGCTCAGTTAGCAGGTGTTTCCAATACTGATTGGAGCTGGGCGGCATTATTCAGTGATTATGATAACGATGGTAATAAAGACCTTTTTGTAAGCAATGGCTATGTGAAGGATTATACCGAAATGGACTTCCTGAAATATAGTGTTGATCGTGTTGTGAGAACAATGCATAAAGATTCAGTGGATCCTATCCCGGAATATATTCGTAAGATGCCTACTAACGAAATTCCTAACTATATCTTCCAAAGTAATGGTAAAGGTCAATTCACCAAGAAAACAAAAGAGTGGGGACTGGAAGAGAAAGGAGTTTCTGCCGGAGCCGCTTATGCAGATTTAGATAATGATGGTGACCTTGACCTTGTAGTGAATAATACGAATAGCGTTGCTGGAATTTATAAGAACAACCAGGAAACATTAGTCAAGAATAATTTTGTAAGAATACATTTAGTGGGCCCAGCTTCTAATCCACGTGGTATTGGAGCGAAAGTGTATGTCTATTCAAAAGGACAACAGTACTTTCAGGAGCAATCACCAGTAAGGGGCTTTCAATCTTCTTCCGATCCTATATTGACTTTCGGGGTTGGGACTGTTCCAACCGTTGATTCCATAAAAGTTATTTGGCCTAATAACCAATATCAGGTATTGACAGGTGTTGCTGTAAATAATATGCTCGATATTGAAATAGGAGCCGCAAAGCAAACATGGAATTATGTAGACAGAACAACTATGCCAACAATCTTCCAGCAACAAGCTTTTGCAGGATTCAGGCATAAGGAGAATAGCTTTAATGATTTCACCGTACAAGGGTTGTTGCCGAATTATCTTTCCCGTCAGGGTCCTTGTGTAGCAGTAGCCGATGTAAATAAAGATGGGAAAGAAGATTTTTACATTGGTGGAGCAAAAGAACAAGCCGGCCAGCTTTTTATTCAAGATGCATCAGGCAATTTCAATCCAAAGTCTATATCTGCATTTGGTATAGATGCAATAAGTGAAGATGTAGCAGCTGTATTCTTTGATGCAGATAAGGATGGTGATGAGGACTTATATGTAGTTAGCGGAGGATTTGAATTTAATGAAGGAGATGCTGCTTACCAGGACAGGTTATATATAAATGATGGGAAAGGAGGCTTTGTAAAAAATGAAGCCGCTCTTCCAAAAATGCTCAGCAGTAAGAGTTCAGTAAAAGCTGCAGATATTGATGGCGATGGTGATCTCGATCTTTTTGTAGGAGGAAGAGTAGTAGCTGGTAAATATCCTTCCCCCGCCCGTTCTTATGTTTTGATAAATGATGGCAAAGGAGTATTTACTGAGAATGCAAGGAAAGTATGTCCTGACCTTGCTGAAGCAGGAATGGTAACCGACATGCTCTTCATGGATGTTAATAATGATAAGCAACAAGATATAATTGCAGTAGGAGAATGGATGCCTGTAAAAGTATTGCTGAACAATAAGGGCGTATTTACAGATGCATCCTCCACATATATTCCATTTGCCAGTACGGGTTGGTGGAATAAGATTCAGTCTGCCGATATGGATGGAGATGGTGATCTGGATTTGCTCATTGGCAACTGTGGTCTCAATACACAGTTCCATGTGAATGACAAAGAGCCAATGACAATCACGTATAAGGATTTTGATAATAATGGTTCTATAGATCCTATTCTTTGTTATTTTATAAACGGGGTGTCTTTCCCCGCCGCATCAAGAGATGATCTTACAGACCAGCTACCATTATTAAAAAAGAAATTCCTCGAGTATAATCAATACGCAAATGCAACACTTGATGATATTTTCAGCGCCGAAGAAAGGAAAGAAGCGGGCGTGCTGAAGGTGGAAACGATGGAGACGGTATATCTCGAAAATCAGGGGGCCAAGGGATTTGTAAAAGGAACACTTCCAATTCAAGCCCAATATGCTCCAGTATATGGAATAGTGATGGAGGATATGGATAAGGATGGTAAGAAGGATTTATTACTCGGTGGAAATAATACCTGGACGAGAATTAAATATGGTCGTTACCTGGCTAATCATGGAGTTTTTCTTAAAGGTGATGGCAAGGGTGGATTCCAATATATACCACAATATGAAAGCGGGTTGAAACTAAGAGGTAATGTAAGAAGCCTCCAATTGATAAAGACCGGCAGCACTAATAAAGTGATTGTGGGAATGAATGATGATAACACACAAATAATCTCCATAAAATGAGTCAGACCTTTACAGGACAAGTTGCAGTTGTGACAGGTGCCGCTTCTGGTATTGGTAAATCCATTGCAACAGCCTTAGCTGCTCAGGGAGCTCATTTGGTTTTATTTGATCAACAGCAAGCGGTATTGGAAGCAATGGTGAAGGATTGGACGACCCCTTATATCCTGATATCTGAAGATGTGACATCAGAAGATGCTGTAAAGAAAAGTATGGATACTATAGGGCAGGATTGGGGCAGGATCGATATACTTGTCAATTGTGCCGGAATTACTGGCATCACAAATATCAAGACACATGATGTATCAGATGCCAATCTTAGGAAAGTGATGGAAGTGAATTTTATGGGCAGCTTTTATACTTCCAAATATGCACTGCCGTGGATGTTGAAGAATAACTATGGCAGGATACTTCATATAGCATCCATTGCCGGTAAGGAAGGAAATGCAGGAATGTTGGCTTATTCTGCCTCAAAAGCAGCTGTAATAGGAATGACTAAAGTGCAGGGAAAAGAATATGCCGAAACCGGAATAACTGTTAATGCATTGGCGCCTGCTGTTATAAAAACGGCTTTGCTGGATGGTATGCCAGATGAGCAATTAAAATACATGACCGACAAAATTCCAATGAAACGATGTGGCACCCTCGAAGAAGTGGCTAACATAGCACTGTACATTGTTTCACCACAAAATAGTTTCACTACTGGATTTACATTTGATCTTTCTGGTGGCCGGGCCACTTACTAAATCATACTAGGATGAATGCTTCACTTCAGCCTTCTGAAATCCCTGTTGCCGTTGTTGGACTTGGTTTGATGGGTTCAAGTATCACAACTTGCTTATTGATGGCGGGGCATAAAGTAGTAGCAATAGCTCCCATACCCATTGATATGGAGTTGGCTGGTCCCAGAATCCGTCATCACTTGGAGCGTTCGCTGGCAGAAGGGATGATTCCGAATCAGCCTGAGTTTTATTTCTCCAATTTATTACTTACAGAAGACTATGGTCAATTAAAGGATTGTAAAGTAGTTATTGAATGTACTTTAGAAAGTATAGAGATAAAGAAATCGGTTTATGGAAAGATAGAAGCAGTGATTGCACCAGATGCTATCTTAACCAGTAATACCTCTGCCATTCCAATCAGCATCCTTCAAAGTTATACGCAATATCCAGAGCGATTTTTTGGGTTGCATTGGGCGGAGCCTTCACATACCACCCGGTTCCTTGAAATTATTTGCGGAGATAGGAGCGATGTAACCAAGGGGGAGTTCCTGTATGAGTTATCTCATTTCTGGGGAAAGGAACCGACACTGGTTCGAAAAGATATCAGGGGGTTCATTACCAACCGGCTGATGTATGCCATGTATCGGGAGGCTTGTTCCCTTGTAGAAAATGGCTATGCCACAGTAGAAGATGTAGACAGGGCCTGTCGCAATAATGCCGGCTACTGGATGACCTTAGTGGGCGTCTTCCGCTGGATGGATCTAACAGGTGTGGCAGCATACCATACAGTAATGAAAGATTTGTTTCCAACCCTGGCCAATGGTACGGAAGTGCCGGAACTTATTGATAAGATCGTTCGCGACGGTGGAAGGGGTGTCTCCAATGCCCATGGGTTTTATGAATATACTCCTGAAGAAGCGAAGTTGTGGGAAGAGACATTTACCGAATTCAGTTATGAGATACGGAGGCTAGCCTTGAAATACCCAGCCGATGTGGTGAAGAAGAAGCTGAAGGGGTGAGGAAAACACCAGAATTTTTAAGGAAAACAACAGGGGATTTAGTTTTTCCCTCTCGAGATGTCATCTCGGGAGATGACATCTCCCAAGATGACATCTCGATGCAAACGGTTGCCCCATTTTACCACATTCCCTCCCCAATTCACAAGCCACCAATCAAATGACGTAAATTGTAGAACAGCCGGCATTGGCTGTTTATCAGGCAATTATTGCCCATTCTTCTCTACAATTTTTATGATACAACGAATTACACTTGTCATTTCTTGGATGCTTGTTTTGTGTCCCTCATTTTTATTCGCCTTCCAATCAAATGGAGACACTCTTAACGTTACCTCAGTCTCTGATTTTAAAGTAACAGGTAAAGGGGATAAGCCGCAGTGGGATAGCGCTTCCTGGATATCATTAACCAAACTTGATAAAGGGCTGGAGGATTATGATACCCGATACAAAATTCTCTACAGCAAAAAAGGCATTTATGTGCTTTTCTCTGGAAAAGACAAAAAGATCACCAGCACCTACCAGAACGATTTTGATGATCTCTATAATGCCGATGTATTTGAAGTGTTCTTCCATCCCAATCCATCTGAACCATTATACTTTGAATATGAAATCAGCGCCCTTAATAAGGAATTGGTATTGCTGATTCCAAATCTCGATGGCAAAATTATGGGATGGCGCCCCTGGCATTATGAAAAAGAACGATTGGTTCAAAAAGCAGTGAATATTGTAAAAGACACTAAGGGGATGCAAAGCTGGACAGCCGAGTGCTTCTTCCCTTATGCACTTTTACAACCGCTTCAAGCTACACCACCCAAAAAAGGAACTGTTTGGAATGCAAATTTCTGTCGCCTGGATTATGATGCGGGAAATATGGTGAAATGGTCATGGTCCCCTATAAAAGTGACCTTTCACGAATTCAAAGTCTTCAAATCGATTCGATTTCAATAATTAATAAAGAATCCAAAACTAAAACAGCTTCAAACCCGATAAATAGTAATTATGAGAAAATTGTTATTAAGTGTCTGTCTATTGCTGATCGTATCGCAATTGCTGGCACAACCCAATCCCAAGAGTATCATCAGGTCGAATACACAATTTAATGGGTATACAAACTATTGGCACGATGAGTACAAAAACGTTTATCGTTACGGAAATCTTTTCAAGATGGCGCACGCTAATGTTGAAAAGACAATCGCTCAAACAAAATTGAATGTGGCAGATGATATCCATCTTAACGGACTGGATATGCAGGAAGGTTTTGTAAACTTCTTAATGCAGAATGATTATAAAGTAGCCTGGAATTTATCCTCCACTGAATTGAATGCACAAGCTGCAAAAGAAAATCTGTTGGTAGTACTCGAACCCAATTCTGAACAAGCCCGGATCTTCAACTATCAAACCAGTTGGAGAGAACAGATGAAAAGCCATCAGATGGATGCCGTAGATTTTGCGGATATGAAAGCATTTGTTGCTCAGGTTGGAAAGTCGAAAGCAGCAGTGATTATTACTTCAGATAAAGCACAAGCACAGCGACTCATAGATTATGTTGCTCAGGCAAAAAATCTTTTGTCAACCTATACCTTGCGTAAAGGATGGTTCGGTGCTGAATCCCTATTGAAAAGTGTTACCTGTACTCAGGGACATCCCCTGGAAACCATCGGCAGAGGAATGAATGAAGGGAATAGCTTCTTCACCTTTAACGGATACATGGATTTCATGGCACAGGATGAACTGGACAAATGGGTGAAAAAAAGCGGATTACCGATTGTGGCAGATGTTGGCTTTGCGCCAATGTTCGGACTAAAAAATTATGAACACCTTCAGGTACAGGATATGCCTAACCGAAAAGCCTATGTAGATTATGCACATAGTAAGGGTGGATATGTATTCCGCCAGGTATGGGATCCAGAAGCTGATACACTCAACCTTCCATTTGATGGGTATATGGCCACGGAAGGAAATAAGGAACAGGTAGACAAGGACAATACCCCTTTCATTGTTACCACAGGAACAATGGATGGTGACCTTATCAATTCCATGCTATTGTTTGTTGATAAAGGCGTTCCTTTTACAAAGGAAGTGATGTGGAAAGCTATCCTCGCAAGAAGAAGCGTAGCTGTATTGGATCAGGCAAAGATGATGGGGTCCGAACAATACAGGGCTACTGCTGCTTTGTTATATCTGGATCGCGTATATCTTGAAAATTATTTTGGAGATAAAGTTGATATCCAGACTGAAATAAATGGCTATGTGATGGATGTGACAATCACTAATTTCAGCGATCAACCACTAAACGGGCAGCTTTCATTTTTTGGTGCAGATGCACTCACCTTCAATTCTAAAGCGCCAGCAGGGGTAATGTTACCGGCAATGGGACAAAAAACTATCCGTGTAATACTTCAACCCAATGAAAAAGCGATGGGACAAACAAATCCTATTGCCATTAATTTCAAATGGGGACAACAACAAAAAGCAGTAATGGCCATGCTGGATCTGCCACCAGCTATTTCAGTACATCGTCTTTTATTCGGCCACGCACCGAATGTTGAATATCCGGTTACCATACACAATTTCACCAAGCAGCATACATTTCCTGTTAAATTGGAAGTATTCAGTAATGCAAATCCAGGTACGCCTGTATACACAACCACATCTAACTTTACTGTAACTACAAGCAAATTCCAAAAAATGAACTTTAACCTGCCATTGGGAGCAGGTCACTATAATGTGAAGGTTTCTGCATTGGGAGTTGATTATACCAGTCAATTGGGTGTAGAAGGCTCTTCAGGTTCTGTAGCACTTCGTGAAGAAGATTTCAATAAAGATGGAGTTCCTGAATTTGTATTGGAAAACGATCAGGTTCGGGTTACTCTTTTAGCAACCGGTGCCCGTGTTATTGAATATTTTGTAAAGAGCAGAAACGATAATGTACTCTTTAAACTTTGGCCAGAAAAAGCTGAGGATGATAGAAGGACTTTCCGTAAGCGCGGTTATTATCCTTATGGTGGCTTTGAAGATTTCCTGGGACAAGGAAGTATGGAAACACATAAAGTGTATAAGGCCGAAGTTATAAAGAAAGATGGTGAGTTTGTGCAAGTGAAAATGACTGCTGATTATTTCGGTAATGAGACTTTATACGGCAACACGCCATTGCTTGAAGTTCGATTCGCTTTGACATTTAAGAATCCGGAAGCAAATGTGCTTGGTCCTCAGCCTATCCTTGAATTAGGAAAAGTGCATGGTCCCGAAGATCTTTTTGTAGCACCTACAATATATGGGTTGGAAGAGTATAGAATGAGGATGGAAGATTACTATGGTCGAGTGATTAAATTGAAAGAAGGATGGAATGCTGGGTATGATACAAAACAAGACATTTCTTTTGTAGGAGCTTACCCTGTAGATCAACCGCTATTCCTGCACATGTGGATGAATCATCCAAGAAACAGTGAAGCACATTATTATTATACTGAATTCCAGCCTTGGACACCCATCATTCAGAAAACTACCATGTACTTTTCTTATTATATATGGGGAGCGGGAGGCTCTTGGGGCCAAGCCGTTCAGGCATTACGCGATAGAAATTTAATCACCACTCAAAAATAAATCTATGAGTAAGATTAATAAATTGTTAGTAGTATTCATTTTTTGTTTTAGCACTGTTGGAGCTTTGGCAAGAGATATAAAGATCACTTCACTGGAGTTAGGGCAACCAGTTCCAGCCATACCTTTCTATCATATAAAAGTGGCTATTGAATTGCCTGAAACAACTTTTATGGAAGCGGAGATGTCTGTGAATGGAAAAACGCTTCGTTTCCTCGATTTGTATAAAGGAAATGAAAAGGAAGATCCTAATCGTCCGCATATGGTACATCGCCCACCATCAGGATTTGGTTTGTCACAAGACAATACCCTCTACAGCAAACCTGTTGTTGTTGGATGGGTTAACTGGATGCCGGGTCAAACTTATACAATCAAGATTACTGTAAGATTGAAGAAGAATGTAAAAGGTAGTTCAACCGATGAATATATTTCTGCAACAAGAACGGTAAAAGCACCCGAACGTGATCTTTCATTTGATAAGGAATGGAAAAGTTATAAATCCATTGTTTTAAGTGAAACTGGTGGAATGGACAGGGCAGGGGAGCCTGTAAAAGTACTCTTGCCTTTCTATCCAGATGAAGCGAAGGATCTCAAACGTGATATAAGGGTAGTGGCGATCGATCCTAAAACCTTCAAGCATTCGGAAGTGCCGGTACAAGTATTCGATGTGCAGCAATACCTGAAGGAAGATGATCTGGCACCAGATAAGAATGGTAAGCCAACACATGAAATCCCCATCTGGTTGCCTACTGTAACAGCACAGGTAGCATTCCTTGCAGATGTTCCTGCAAAAAGCAGTAAGGTGTACCTGATCTATTACAATAATGAAAATGCACTGACCAAGATCTATAATACCGACCTGAAAGTATCTGGCGAAGCACCTGGAATTCAAGTGGAGAATAAATTGATGGAAGTGACACTGCATCCTCAATCAGGTCATTTTGATCAGGTGACTTTAAAAACAATGCCTGATTTCCCATTATTCCATCGTAAGGAAACAAATGGTGCCATACATTGGAATCCCGAAGTATATGCACCGCCTCAACCATGGACGCATACCTCCGATTGGAAACCTGCACCTAATGTGAAATCGATTTCCGGTCCCGTATTGGCAACTGCTGATTTCTGGGGAGGATTGAGAGATATTCCACAAGTGGATGCTTCAGTGCGATATGAGTTCTATCCAAACAGACCCTATTTCCTTAGTTCTACCAGTCTTCGTTTCAATGAAACTTTACAGAGTATTGCCCTGAGGAACGCAGAAATAGTTTTTAAGAGAGAGTTGATGACCAATGCCGCCTGGTATGATGTGATCCGTGATTCCATTATAGTGTATGATGTGAAGAATATGACCGATCTCACTGACCTGAAGATGGAAGCAGACATACCCTGGATTGCCTTCTATAATAAGGAAAATGGATTAGGCTTTGCAGGAATACAGATTGATTATTCAAATGCAGGACTTGAGAATAACCCAAGATTGCTTAATCCTTATTTCTATATAACAACAGGTCCATGGGTATATTGGGCTCGTGCCTTGTCATTAAGTTTCCTTGCTTCAAACATGCAGCAGATGATTCCGGTAATGAAAGGAAATTTCTTTGCTGAGAAATGGGCTTATCTGGTTTATAAAGTTGATGATCCATCAAAGCCATTTGAGAAAATAAAATACTGGCAGAAGATCGTAACCAATCCACTTCGTGTTCAATTAGTGGAAGAAGTGGATGACAGGGTGTCAAAAACGGTTACTGAACTTTTTATTGAGAAAGGTAAGAGTGGATGGGAAGGAAGAGAGACGGGGAGGGAGCACAAGTAATTAGGTAATTTGATAATTTGAAAATTTGAAAATGCAGCGTAGTTGAAATCAGTTCTCTTTTTGAGAAATTCAATTGGGAATTGTTTTTATTCTTCATTTTCTTGAATACTGATTTAGAATGAGAAAGAATCTGTTTTTATTTATAGCTGTATGTTTTTTTGTTTCTGGAATTGTCAAAGCACAATCTCCTTCGGTAGTAAGAGAATACAAGAAAGTATTTCCTACCTATCCATTCTCTGATCCGGATCCGATACCGTCGGCTACAGCTATTTATCCCTATTTCCGGTATGATGGGTTTACCAATACGGCCGTTAATAAGGAATGGAAAGTAGTAGAGCTGGAGAATGATTTTATTAAAGTGATGATATTGCCTGAAGTGGGAGGTAAGATATGGACGGCTATTGAGAAATCTACCGGTGAACCATACCTGTATTATAATCATACCGTAAAATTCAGGGATGTGGCCATGAGAGGTCCTTGGACTAGTGGTGGATTAGAGCCAAATTATGGCATCATTGGACATACACCCAATTGCGCTACTCCGGTCGATTATATGGTTCGGACAAATGCTGATAAGAGTGTAAGCTGTATTATTGGTGTTCTGGACTTATTGACCCGCACTCATTGGCAGATCGAGATCAACCTGCCATATGATAAGGCCTTCTTCACTACAAATTCTTTCTGGTATAACAGTACATCCATTGAGCAGCCCTATTACCATTGGATGAATACAGGGATAAAGACAAAGGGGAATCTTGAATATATCTATCCAGGTACTAGTTATATAGGACATGAAGGAGAACACCTGGATTGGCCAGTGAATAAGGAAAATGGTAAGAAGATAAATTTTTACGAAGAGAATAACTTCGGAATGTATAAATCTTACCATGTATTTGGGAAGAACACTGATTTCTTCGGAGCTTATTATCATGACGACCAATTCGGTATGGTCCGTTATGCTCCTTATGAAGATAAGATTGGTAAGAAGATATGGATTTGGGGACTATCGCGCCAGGGAATGATTTGGGATAAGATACTTACAGATACCGATGGTCAGTATACTGAAGTACAAAGTGGTCGTCTGTTTAACCAGAATTCCATGGGAAGCACTATGACACCTTTCAAACATTTGAGTTTCGCACCTCATGGAACGGATCTTTGGACTGAGTACTGGTATCCTGTACTCAAAACAAGAGGATTTGTAAATGCAAATAATTTTGGAGCAATAAATGTAAAGAAAGAAGATGGTTGGATTAAGATATTAATCTCACCTGTTCAGTATTTCTCGGATAAGATTATTCTCAAGGCTGGAGATAAGATTATATATGAGAAATCACTCAAAGCTGTACCGTTACAATTATTTGCTGATTCAATAAAAGCTGTTGATGGCGATCTGTTATTATCAATGCCAGGTTCTGGTTTACGTTGGACGACAGATGCAACAGATGGGAACCTGGCTAGACCTGTAGAAAGTCCTGCAGATTATAACTGGAATTCCGCCTACGGTAATTATGTAATGGGAAAAGAATTGATGGATCAGAAATTATTTGCTGAAGCAGAAGAGAAACTGAGGACATCACTAAAGATTGACCCTAATTATTTACCAGCAATGGTGAAGCTATCTGAGTGGTTGCTGAGAAGTACACAATATCAGGAAGCTTTCCAATGGGCGAAGAAAGCCATCAGTATTGATACGCATGATGGTAGTGCTAATTATTATTATGGATTAGCTGCTCTTCGTATGGGGGATGTTACGAATGCGAAAGATGGCTTTCAGGTATCTTCTGTTTCTATTGAACATCGATCTGCTTCTTATACTGAATTGGAGAAGATATATATGAGGGAGAAGAACTGGGCTAAGGCAATTGATTATGCCAATAAGGCAATCGATTTCAACCGATATAATGTGGAAGCTTATGAGGTAAAGGCAATTGGCTATCGTTATCTTTCTGATAAGTCGGGTGCTGAAAATGCATTACAACAATTGGTTGCCATGTATCCATTAAGTGCATTTGTGAAAACAGAAAGATGGTTCTCAACAGCAGGTGCTCCAGTGCCTCAAAATGTTTTTCAGAATGAATTACCCGAAGAGAACTGGATGGAACTAGCTGCTTCCTATTATGAAAAAGGTCTTCTATCCGAAACGAAAAGGATATTGGACCTGATTCCCCAAAATCCATTAGCTGGTTATTGGATGGCTTATATAAATCATTTACAAGGTAATGATGCAAAATCGTCACTTGAGAAGGCGGAAAGCCAATCACCAGCCTTTGTTTTCCCTTTCCGTTCTGAAATGAAGGAACCCCTTGAATGGGCAGTTGCCAATAAAAATGGGTGGAAGGCAAGATATTTCCTTGCCTTATTTTATAAGGAAAAAAACCAATTGATGAAAGCTAAGGATTTGTTTAATCAATTGGGAGAGCAGCCAGATTATCCACCTTTCTATGCTACAAGAGCGCAATGGGAAAAGGATATGCCTGCTTTGGTTGAAAAGGATTTGCAGAAAGCCATTTCATTAGATAAGGAGCAATGGAGGTTTACAAAACAGTTGGCTGATTTTTATATAGGGCAAAAGAGTTATGATAAGGCATTAGCCATTGCTGAGCCATTCTTCAAATCACATCCATCCCAGTTTATAATGGGTATGCTTTATACAAAAACATTGTTATTGAATAAGCGATATAAAGAGTGTGATGCTTTATTAGCAAAAATGGATATCATTCCATTTGAGGGTGCCACTGATGGAAGAGGATTATACTGGGAAGCCAAGTTAATGCAGGCTGTTCAACAGATGCAGGCAAAACAATATAAGAAGGCATTGTCATTTATTGAAGCTGCTACATTATGGCCAGAAAATTTGGGTGTGGGTAAACCTTATGATGCCGATATCGATAGCAGGG
>JBGAQE010000018.1:0-41143 GCA_044220885.1 Chitinophagaceae bacterium | reverse complement strand
CTTACCCAATGGCTCGGATTTCACCATTATGGCGATGAATATAAAGTGATGGGACTTGCACCCTACGGTGTGCCTCAATATGTAGATAAGCTTCGTGATATCATCCAATTCGGAAAAGACGGACTGTTCTCTCTTAACCTTAAATATTTCCGTTCAGCTAAACACGGTATTGTAGGTTATGGTGATGATCATATTCCTAAAGTAGCGCCACTGTTCTCTGAATACATGTTAGAGAAGTTAGGACCACAACGTAAGAAATCGGAAGAGCTGAGCCAATTTCATAAGGATATGGCTGCCTCTATACAACGTATAACCGAAGAATTGATATTCCATATCCTCACCCATCTGCAAAAACGTACCGGTTTAAAGAATGTATGTATTGCAGGTGGTGTAGCACAGAACTCTGTAGCTAATGGAAAGATTACAAGGAATACCCCTTTCACCAATGTATATATCCCATCTGCTGGTCATGATGCCGGTATTTCAATGGGTGCGGCATTGTATGTTTATAATCATGTACTGAAGCAGCCTCGTCAGCCTGCTATCTGGTCGGCCTATACAGGGGCAAGATTCACCAACGATGAGATTGAAACCTATCTGAAATCGCGCAATATAAAATATGAGAAATTGGATGATGATACCTTGTACGACAGGGTGAGCGACCAATTGATCAATTCCGGTGTGGTGGGATGGTTTAATGGAAGAGCTGAATTCGGTCCGAGTGCATTAGGTGGACGATCTATTTTAGCTGACCCTCGTAGAAGTGATGCGAAAGATCTGTTGAATGCAAAAATCAAGAGAAGAGAAAGTTTCCGTCCATTCGCCCCATCCATATTGAAAGAATATGTAGCGGAATATTTTGAAGTGACAGATGAAGTGCCTTTTATGGAGAAAGTGTTTCCATTTAAAAAAAGAGAAACATGCCGTGTTGCCTGCCGTTGTTCATGCAGATGGTTCAGGCAGATTGCAATCAGTAGATAAAACAGTGACACCACGATATTATAACTTAATTGAAAGCTTTCGTAAGAAAACAGGGGTTCCTGTTCTATTGAATACATCTTTCAACGAAAACGAACCGATTGTAAATTCACCGGAAGATGCATTGGAATGCTATCTCCGAACCAATATGGATATGCTTGTATTGGAGAATTGTGTGATTACGACCCGATAATATTATGAAGATTTCCATTGTAACTGCTACCTACAATAGTGCTGCTACTGTAAAGGACACCCTTGAAAGTATAGCAAGACAAGTATATCCAGATATTGAACATATCATAGTGGATGGGGTGTCGAAAGATAATACGCTGGAACTGGTAGGTCAGTATCCGCATGTAAGTAAAACTGTAAGCGGAAAGGATAAAGGCATCTATGATGCCATGAACAAGGGTATCGGTCTCACCACCGGTGAAGTGGTTGGCATACTTAACTCAGACGATCTTTATACTCATGATAAGGTTTTGGAAAAAGTGATGGAACAATTCGAGGATCTGAAGTGGAAGCGGTATATGGTGATCTGCAGTATGTGGATCCTGTAAACCTGAATAAGATAGTACGAACCTGGAAGGCAGGAACATATACCAAAAGAAGTTTTTATTATGGATGGATGCCGCCGCATCCTACATTTTTTGTACGGAAAAGGGTTTATGATAGATTAGGGTTGTTTCATCTTGATCTGAAAACCGCTGCTGATTATGAAATAATGCTAAGGTTCTTACTGAAGAATAAAATAAAGGCAGCCTATATTCCCGAAATATTAGTGAAGATGAGAACCGGTGGTGCCAGTAATGCATCGATTAAACAAAGGATAAGAGCTAACCAGGAAGATTATTGGGCCTGGCGCCTGAATGGGTTAAGACCCAATCCGTTTACATTGTTTCTGAAACCAGCGAGGAAGGTGGGGCAGTATTTCACCGTTAAGTAGGTTTCAGGGTTTAGGGTTGTTCAAAAAGTTCAAGAGGTTAAAAAAGGTTCAGAGGAAATACAATAACCGCAGAGACGCAGTGACACTGAGAGTTCCCCCTGCGTCTCCGCGCGTCTCTGCAATCGAAAATATCAAAAGGGTTCTTCCCAAAATTAACCTTCCCGTTTTCCCGGTTATAAATTGTATTCGTCGCGAAGCGACAAAAAAATAAAAAAAAAGAAACATGTCTAAAGTGGCTCTAGTAACCGGTGTAACCGGTCAGGATGGTGCGTATCTCAGCGACTTCCTTTTGAAGAAAGGGTACGAAGTTCATGGAATAAAGCGCCGTAGTTCCTTATTCAATACCGACAGGATCGATAGCCTGTATATGGACCCTCATGAAAAAGGAGTGAAATTCAAATTGCATTATGGTGATTTGACCGACTCCACCAACCTCATCCGTATCATCCAGGAAGTACAGCCAGATGAAATCTACAAACTGGCAGCCATGAGCCATGTGCATGTGAGCTTTGAGACTCCTGAATATACAGCTAATGCCGATGGTATTGGTACTCTTCGGATATTGGAAGCTGTAAGGTTGCTTGGACTCACCAAAAAGACAAAAGTATATCAGGCCTCTACTTCAGAATTATATGGACTGGTACAAGCTGTCCCTCAATCTGAAACCACGCCGTTTTATCCACGTAGCCCGTATGCCGTTGCAAAACTGTATGGCTATTGGATTACCGTTAACTACAGGGAAGCGTATGGTATGTTCGCTGCCAATGGTATCTTGTTCAACCATGAATCGCCATTGAGAGGAGAAACATTTGTAACCCGCAAGATTACACGTGGTGTAAACCAAGATAGCCCTTGGTATGCAAGACACAATTTATCTCAGTAACCTCGACGCCAAGCGCGACTGGGGACATGCCAAAGACTATATTGAAGCCATGTGGCTGATTCTGCAACAGGAAGCAGCGGAGGAAGATTTATGTAATTGCTACAGGAGTTACAACTACTGTACGTGATTTTATAAAGATGGCTTTTGCTGAAGTAGGAGTAACCGTTGAGTTCAAAGGAACGGAAGAAAAAGAAAAAGGATTTGTAACAGCCTGCAGTAATCCCGATTATCAACTCCCCATAGGAAAAGAAGTGGTTGCTGTTGATCCAAGATATTACCGTCCCACAGAAGTTGACCTGCTGATAGGTGACGCTACCAAAGCCAACACCAAACTAGGCTGGACACCCAAGTACGATCTCCCAATGCTTGTTGCCGAAATGGTAGCATCTGATGTAGAGATTTTCAAGAGGGAGAGGTTGTTGAAGGATTCGGGGTATGAGATAAAGAATCAGTTTGAGTAAGCAATTTGAAAATTTGGGAATTGGACAATTTGATAATTTGATAATTTGGAAATTTGAAAATTTGAAAATCCAGGTCGAATTCACAGATTAAGCTTTTGAATCCTTACTGAATAAATTTTTTTATAATTGAATAATTACAAATTTGATCTTTGTCTTTTTGCTTAGATTTTCAAATTTTCAAATTTTCAAATTGACCAATTCTAAATTTCAAAGAATTACTAATGAGGAAAGCGGGTTCAGTATTCATCGCCGGTCACCGCGGCATGGTAGGTTCAGCAATAAAGAAAAAGCTGGAAGCGGAGGGGCATACCAATCTGTTGTGCGGACCTCATGCGGAGTTAGATTTGAGGAATCAGCAGGCGGTGGCGGATTTTTTTGCTAAAGAGAAGCCAGAGTATGTGGTGCTGGCAGCTGCAAGGGTGGGGGGTATCGTTGCGAATAATACCTTCAGAGCGGAATTCATTTATGATAATCTTCTTATTGAAGCAAATATCATTCACTCGGCATATATGAATGGGGTGAAGAAATTATTGTTCCTCGGTTCTTCCTGTATCTATCCTAAGATGGCCCCTCAGCCAATGAAGGAAGATTATTTACTTACAGGTTTACTCGAACACACCAATGAACCTTATGCCATCGCCAAAATAGCAGGTATCAAAATGTGTGATGCATACCGGGATCAGTATGGCTGTAATTTCATTTCTGCAATGCCCACTAATTTGTATGGCCCTAATGATAATTATGATCTTACCACTTCACATGTACTTCCCGCATTAATAAGAAAGTTTCATGAAGGAAAGCTGAATGGCTATTGCCATCTATTACTGTCGAGTTCAGATGCCATGGCAAAACGCTGAGTTCCTTCATACTACAGACCTGGCAGATGCTTGTTATTTTGCTGCAGGAATATAATGATTACAGGATTGGTTAATATAGGCTATGGTGAAGATGTAAGTATTAAAGAACTGGCCGAACTCTAATACGAGAAATTGTAGGCTTTAAAGGAACCTATCGTTTCCTGCGACAGTTCAAAACCCGATGGCACTCCCCGTAAACTCATGGATGTTTCAAAGATCAATGGAATGGGATGGAAGGCGAAGATTGGGTTGAAGGAGGGGGTGGGTGCTGTTTACAAGGACAAATTCTTAATTTAAGAATTTGAAAATTTGGGAACTAACTAATTTGGGAATTTGAAAATTTGAGAATTTGAAAATCTAAATCATACTCCCAGATTATACTTTTAGAACCTAAATGATGAAAATAATATAATTGAATAATTGAAAATTTAAGAAAGAAAGCTTTAACAATTGTCAGTCTCAGCACAAAAGAATTTCATCCCGACGCGTCGGGACCCAAATTTTCAAATTCTCTCTGGGTCTTTGGCCTGGATTTTCAAATTTTCAAATTTTCAAATTCCCTAATTTGTATTAATGTTTTCTTTCTTCAAAAAATCTCCCCCCTCCACCGTCTCTTACAGCGATCTCGCTGTGGATATGCATTCGCATCTGATGCCGGGTATAGATGATGGTTCAACGGATGTAGATAATTCACTGGAGTTGATAAAGGGATTAGAAGATTTAGGGTTTAAAAAATTTATTGCTACTCCGCATATTTTTAAAGACCTCTATCCGAATACTGATGAAACCATTGATGGGGCACATGCATTGCTAACAGCTCATCTGAAGCAAGTTCATACATCAACTGTTATTTCTGCTGCTGCTGAATATTATATGGATGACTATTTTAGTGGCTTATTGGAATCAGGGCCAAATTGCGAACGATCAGTGGAAGTATGGTTTGGTGGAGTACCACTTTTCGCGCAATGCCAGGTGATTATAAACAACAGTTATTCCAATTGCAACTTAAAGGATATCAACCCATATTGGCCCATCCCGAACGGTATTCATATCTGGGTTCACAAAAAAAGTTTATGACGAATTAAAGAATGCTGGCTGCCTTTTCCAAATGAACCTGCTTTCGATGGCAGGATATTATGGAAAGCAGAATCAGGAAATGGCACAATATCTTTTAAAGCAAGACTATATAGATTTGGTTGGCACCGACCTGCATCATCTTCGTCATTTGGATGCATTGCGGCATTCGCCGGCGGTTTCAGAATACGGTGAAGGGGTTAGTTCAGAAAGACCGATTAATGAATACGAAACTTATTTAAGTTCAAAAGGTTCATGGGTTCCAATAAGTTACTCGACATCCGCCGCGGCGGAGGAGCTAGGTCGAACATTGAAATAAATTAGTAGCAGCAATAAGTGCAGCGGAAAGCGCCAATCTTAAGACTGGCGGCTTTTTTATTATGCTTTGCAGTAATAGAAATTTGTTAGAGAGATTGACCTAGCTCCTCCGCCGAGGCGGATGTCGGGGGTAATAACTTCTTTAACCTATGGAACTCCAGGAACCTTTTGAACGTACGTAAACCTTTCCCCTTCTTTTTTGTAATTAAGCCATGAACTCATTTACCATAAAAGATCTGGAGTGCCTTTCAGGCATAAAAGCACATACTATCAGGATATGGGAGCAGCGCTATTCTTTCTTGAAGCCGCAGCGAACAGAAACCAATATCCGTTACTATACCGGAGATGAGCTGAAAACGGTTCTTAATATAGCACTGCTCAATAAATATGGGTTTAAGATTTCCCATATCGATAAGATGAATGCATCCGAGATTCATCTTAAACTTCAATCGCTTACAGATATACAGGCGCAACAGGAAAGACAGATCAATGCATTGATAGGACATATGGTGGATCTGGCTACCGATAAGTTTGAAGCCGACCTGGATATTTTTATCCAGACAAAAGGAATAGAAAAAGCCATCAATAACCTCTTGTTTCCTTTTCTTGAAAGAGTAGGAATTTTATGGCAGACGAATCATATAAATCCTGCACAAGAACATCTGGTAACCAATATCATCCGCCAGAAATTACTGGTTGGAATTGAAAGCGCTACTAACCGTTTCCCAACAGGGAAAACCGTATTACTCTTCCTTCCCGAAACTGAGTATCATGAACTGGGATTACTCTATGTATACTATCTGCTGAAAAGCAGGGGGGTGATGGTGTTATACCTGGGAGCCAATGTGCCGTTGAAAGATGTTGCCTATATCTCAAATATCAAGAAACCTCAATACCTCTACACACATATCACATCTGTAGTTGGACAATTAAAAATGGAGAAATACCTGAATACTCTAAAAGAACAGGTACCAGAAATTCCCTTTGTTGTATCAGGACAGTTCGTCCAAAACGTCCACAAAACCCCTTCAAAAGGCTTTATTTTCAAGAAATCTTTGGCTGAAGTACATGAGTTTGTAGCCAGTTTTAGAAATAGCTAATGTTTAAATAGCTGGTTTTTAATGTACTGCGCTTGTTTAATCTTTTTTAGCAAAATATTAAACAAAAATTCTTGGGGCTGGTCATTTATTGTTTAAGTTTGCATTGTAATTCATTAAACACTCTTTGCCATGTCAACGCTAGAATTTAACCAGTTACTGGTCTCAAATGCTGAATTTCTTAAGCCTTTTGCTATTACTCTTACTCGCGATAACGAGGCGGCGAAGGATCTTTTTCAGGAAACGTTGTTTAGGGCGCTCTCCAATAAAGACAAATATCATGTGGGTACAAACATCAAAGCCTGGTTGTACACCATCATGCGTAATATCTTCATCAATAACTATCGTCGTAAAGCCAAGCAACAGACGATATTCGATTCTACCCCGAATGAGTTTTTGCTGAATAGCAGTCCCTCAGTAGTGGTGAGTAATCCGGCTGAAAGCAATCTTCGCTTAAAGGATATTCAATTGGCTATTCATAACCTGCCAGAAATTTTCAGGAATCCCTTCCTGTTATATTTTGATGGGTATAAATACCATGAAATTGCAGATATGCTGGAAGAACCTTTAGGAACAATAAAGAGTCGTATTCATTTTGCCCGTAAATTACTGAAGGAACAACTGCAAAAGGTTGAGTTAAACTAAAAATAGTATTCTGAAAAAGATTGTAGTTATTGGAAGCGGATTTGCCGGATTGGCAGCAGCCACCTTCATGGCCAAAGATGGTCTTGAAGTAACTGTATTGGAGAAACAGCCAACACCCGGAGGCAGAGCCAGGCAATTGAAAGAAGAGGGTTTTACATTTGACATGGGGCCAAGCTGGTATTGGATGCGTGATGTGTTCGAAAGATATTTCGCCAGTTTTGGTAAGAAAGTTGAAGACTATTATACATTGGAACGTCTTGACCCATCGTATCGTGTTTATTGGGAATCCGGTTTTACGGATGTTCCTGCCAGTTATGAAGCCTTTCGCGAGGTGCTGGAATCATGGGAACCAGGTGCCGCCAGGAAACTGGATGCTTTTTTAGAAGAAGCCGCTTATAAATACAGGGTGGGCATGCAAAAACTGGTATTCAAACCAGGTTTGTCTATTACAGAATTCATTGACTGGGATGTAATGAAAGGGGCTTTGCGCCTCGATTTGCTTACATCAATGAAAAAGCATATCCGCAAATATTTCACCCATCCACGTATATGTCAATTGCTGGAGTTTCCGGTTTTATTCCTCGGAGCCCTTCCTGAAAATACACCTGCTTTATATAGCCTCATGAACTATTCTGATATAGTTGGAGGTACCTGGTATCCAAAAGGAGGCATGTATAGTGTTGTTGAAGGAATGTATAAGTTAGCTGTTGAAAAGGGCGTAAAATTCCATTTCAACGAGAATGTAAACAGGATAGAATTACAATCGAATGCCGCAAAGAAAGTACATACAGATACCGGAGTGTATGAAGCAGATGCAGTAATTGGCGGTGCCGATTATCAATTCATAGAATCTAAGTTATTGCCTGCATCGCATCAGTCGTATTCTCCTGAATACTGGGAGAAAAGACTGATGGCACCATCCTGTCTGTTATACTATGTAGGACTGAACAAGAGATTGAAAGCTGTTTTACATCATATGCTTTTCTTTGATGTTCCATTTGACAAGCATGCGATTGAAATATATACCACTAAGGAGTGGCCTACACAACCCCTGTTTTATGTAAGTGCTTCTTCAGTAACAGACCCAACGGTAGCACCAGAAGGATGCGAGAATCTTGTATTCCTGATACCTGTTGCTGCAGGATTAAGTGATGATACGGAAGCGGTAAGGAAAAAATATTTCGATCTTATTTTAGATCGCTTTGAAAAACATATCGGTGAATCAGTGCGTGATGCCATCATCTACCAAAAGTCATTTGCCTATACTGATTTTGTAAAGGATTATAATTCGTACAAAGGGAATGCTTATGGTTTAGCCAACACGCTTATGCAGACTGCCATCTTCCGTCCTTCCTGCAAAAGCAAAAAAGTCGATAATCTGTTTTATACAGGCCAGCTAACCGTACCTGGTCCTGGTGTACCCCCCAGTTTGATAAGTGGAGAAATAGTAGCAGGAGAAGTATTGAAGATGCTTCAATATTGATATTGCTAATTAGATGGCAGTTAAGCGTTTGAGGAATAATTGTCGTAATCGTTAAACAAAATAGTAGATATTTTAGAAAAACTCATATCATAAAGCTGCAAATTCAGTAAATTGATAAACGTATGATGCCATTGTTCCATAAAGTAAGCCAACTCTGCAGCAGGATCACCACCGAGGAATACAGCACCTCATTTGCCAGCGCCATCCGGTTGCTGCATAATGATTTGCGCATTCCCATTTATAATATCTATGGATTGGTGCGTTTTGCAGATGAGATAGTGGATACTTTTCACCAGCACGACAAGGAGGTTTTGCTCAAAGAATTCAAGGCTGCTACATTTGAGGCTATTGAGCGGAAAGTGAGCCTGAATCCCATTTTGCATAGTTTTCAATTAACCGTTAACCAGTATAATATTAGTCATGACCTGGTAGAAGCATTCTTCAGAAGTATGGAGATGGATCTTCATAAGCAGGCCTACGATGAAAAGCAGTACAACGATTATATTTACGGCAGTGCTGAAGTTGTGGGACTGATGTGCCTTTTTGTATTCTGTGATGGAGATAAGGAATTGTATGCCAAACTGAAACCATCCGCCCAATCATTGGGGGCTGCTTTCCAGAAAGTGAATTTCCTTCGCGATTTGAAAGCTGATTATCATTCCCTGAACCGGACCTATTTCCCGGGGGTTGATTTTTCGAATTTTAACCGCCATACAAAAGCACAGATAGAAGAAGATATTGCCACCGATTTCCAACATGCATATGAAGGAATTCTTATGCTGCCATGGAAAGCCCGTTTTGGAGTTTATGTGGCTTACAAATACTACCTTTCGCTCTTCAAAAAGATACGTAAAACCCAACCTTCACAAATCCTTGAAACCAGGATACGGATACCTAACTATCACAAGGCTATGATCCTGGTAAGGGCTGGCGTGAAGAATCAGTTGAAATTAATCTAGTGATTGTATGATGAATGAAGTACAGGAAGTGATTCTGGTAAATGAACATGACGAACCTGTTGGTGTAATGGAGAAAATGGAAGCACATCGAAAAGGCCTTCTTCACAGGGCATTCAGTGTTTTCATATTCAACAGCAAGGGTGAAATGCTATTACAGCAAAGAGCTGCAGAAAAATACCATAGCGGAGGCTTATGGACAAATGCCTGTTGCAGCCATCCCAATCCCGGTGAAACCACCGACCAGGCGGCTTCACGTCGCTTACGCGAAGAGATGGGATTCAGTACTCCGGTAAAAAAGATATTCGACTTTTCCTATCGAAGTGAATTCGACAATGGTTTGATTGAACATGAATTCGATCATGTATACGCAGGCCTTTTTGAAGGTCCCTTTAAACCTAATCCTGCCGAAGTAAAGGATTATTGTTACAAGAGTCTTGAAGCTATTGAAGAATCGCTCCAGTCACATCCTGATAAGTACACCACCTGGTTCCATATTGCTTTTCCCAAAGTAAAAGAATGGGCGGTTACCCATCAATCGGCCAATCATCAGGTCTTAATTTCATAATAGCAGTAGTTATGGCGGTAGTATTATATATACTTGTTTTAGTTGGAACATTCGTAGTAATGGAAGGTATCACCTGGTTAACGCATAAATATGTGATGCATGGTTTCCTATGGTATCTTCACGAGGATCATCATAGGGTGAGGCCTGGTTTTTTTGAAAAGAATGATGCCTTCTTCGTAATATTTGCTGTTCCCAGTTTTCTCTGCATTTTATATGGCACACTGGAAGCCCGTTACTGGCAACAAGCTATAGGATTTGGCATCATGGCATATGGTGCTGCGTATTTTGTGGTTCATGATGTAATCATTCACCAAAGGTTTAAATGGTTCTCCCGTTCCAAAAGCAATTATGTTAGAGCTATTCGCTGGGCACATAAGATGCATCACAAACATCTTGATAAACATGAAGGTGAATCTTTTGGGATGCTTTATGCACATAAGAAATACTGGGAAAAGATAATGAAAGATAAGGCCCTGATGGCTGCCCAGCAGGTGGAATATGCACCTTCTCAACCTGAATAATGCCCGCTTCTTCTTACGACTATATTATTATTGGCGCAGGGGCCGCAGGTCTCAGCTTGCTTTCCCGCATGATTGATGCAGATCTTCTTCGCAATAAGAAATTATTGCTTATTGAAAAATCACCGAAGAAATTAAATGACCGTACCTGGTGTTTCTGGGAAAAGGAACCAGGCTATTTCGAAGAGATTGTACATAAGAAATGGGATCAACTAAATTTTTATGATACTGGTGAAGCCATTCCATTACATATTGCTCCCTATACCTATAAGATGATCAGGGGTATAGATTTTTACGAACACTGTTTTGCAAAAGCGGCTTCTCATTCATCTGTAACCATTGAATACGGAGAGGCAAAGCTGGGAGTGAACAATCAGGGAGCACGCACTATTGAATTGAATGGCAAATCTATCTTAACCGATGGAGCCATCGTTTTCAATTCTATCTTCAGTACACCAGCCGCCGCCCCAAAAACATATCATTTACTCCAGCACTTTAAAGGCTGGATCATAAAAACGTCAAAGCCGGTATTTACTCCAAACAAAGGAACGCTGATGGATTTCCGCATTCATCAAACCCCTGGTGCCAGCTTTGTATATGTATTACCACTTAGTACGGACAGTGCATTGATAGAATACACTTTGTTCACTGCATCTTTATTAGAGAAAAAAGTTTATGATGAAGAGTTGAAATTTTACATCGAGAACTTCCTACACATAAACGATTATAGCATCGAGGAAGAAGAGTTTGGGATCATTCCAATGACAAATGTCAAATTCCCGTTTTTTGAGAATGGAATTTTTAATATCGGCATAGCAGGCGGACAAACAAAATCGTCGACGGGATATACCTTTCAATTCATTCAGAAACAATCCAGCGCAATAGTAGCTTGCATGCTACAAGGTAAAGATATTCAATCCATTAGCCCCGCCCCCCAAAGGTTTCATTTCTATGATAGTGTACTTCTTAACTTGTTAGATAAAGGAACCCCTCCTTGCAAGGAAATTTTCTCCCGCCTTTTCCGAAAGAATGAAGCTGCGGGTGTTTTTAAATTCCTTGATAATGAAACCTCTCTGGCCGAGGAAATCAGGATCATGAGGACCCTGCAATTTTTCCCATTTCTCAAAGCGGCACTGCAACAGATTCTATAATTTGTCGTTTTTAGTTTATTAATCCCTGTCAATGAATTTTGGCAACATTCTTGCTCCATTGACACATCCGACCTATGTTAAACAGAAAACCATATCATACTTCCAGGTACCTGCTTGTAATACTGCTGATAGCACTATTCTCCCCTGCTTCTTTTTCTCAACCTTATACAGCTAATGATCCGGGAAACGTTCCAGCTTACAATGGTTATTATATGTATGGCATCAACCCTGGTTACTATGGGAATAGTTGGGATAACAGGGGGCTTGCAAATATTGCAGCTGGCAATAGCCTGGTAGGTGTTCCAGGAGCAGGATGTAAAACTTTTCGGCTAAACATTCCTGAATATTTCACTAACTATTTCGGTTACGATTTTGCCCTTGCAGAATATGCACATTATTTCAGTCTCGGTGTGAGAGATCAAACTGTATTTGTCGGGTTTCCTGAAGAAGGGCATAAAGACCCGGCTTATTATAGTGGCTGCAGTATTCATTCCCAAATGTTCAACAATATGTATGATCCAATTTGGGATGCGGGTGAAAATGGTACTCCTGTCAATGATAATAATTTCTATGCCTTATATCTCTATAAGGTTGCCACAAGGTATAAGGGTTTTACGAAGTTCTGGGAGATTATGAACGAACCTGATTTTGATGTGGGTGCCAATGGATATAAGGATCCGGGTTTGGCTGGTAATTGGTGGGAGAACAATCCGCCGCCTTGTGATCTTTTAAATATGAGAGCTCCTATTTATAACTATATCAGGATGCTCCGTATCAGTTATGAAGTTATAAAGTATGTAGATCCTACAGCGTATATATCAACGGGAGGTATCGGCTATCCTTCTTTTTTGGATGCTATTCTTAGGAACTCAGACAATCCGGTTGATGGAACCATTAGTACCGAATTCCCATTGAAAGGAGGTGCTTATTTTGATGTGCTGAGTTACCATAACTACCCCATGTATTATTTACGGTATTGGAACAATGCAATTGGAGGGTTCACTTATACCCGTCACTCAGATAGTGGCGTTGATACCTTTATTTCGATAAAGAATAAGATGCAGGATGTATTGACAACTTACGGATATGACAATAGTGTATATCCGAAAAAACATTTCATTTGTACTGAGAATAATATTTCAAGGAAATCTTGGGACGATATGATAGGTTCGGTTGAAGCTCAAAGGAACTATATTATAAAAGCCCATGTAAGGGCACAGCAAGAAGATATAAAGCAACTTTATATATATCTGTTAGGAGATATTAAGTCGGAAGCAGAGGCTAATGATCCTTATCAATTGATGGGACTTTATAAGAAACTGGAAGGAATTGGTCCGCTACTTAATGGTGGCGTTTACCAGCAACAACTTTCAGATGAAGGAATAGCCAATAAAACGGTATCTGATATTTTGCGTTATTCCAGATATAATGCCAGTCGTACGGCGGCTATGGGACTACCTTCCACTATTGGTGGTGGTGCTTTTACCGATAGTATTGGCAACCATACTTATGTTCTATGGGCGAAAACAGCAACCGATCAATCAGAAGTAGCGTCAGCCACTTATTCGTTTCCTCTGGCAATGAGTGTGTCTCCCTATCTGTATAGAAGGGAGTGGGATTTCTCGGCCACAATGGCAAGTACAAGTATTCCTTTTGAGAACATACCGCTTACCGGCGCTCCTATTTTTCTTTCAGAGAACCTTACATTGGTAAAACTGAAAGATCCAAATAAAGAGAAGACAATACAGCAACAACAATTAGCACTTCAGTTATACCCTAATCCAACTGTTTCCACTGCAACACTTCGTTTCAAGTTAACCCGTCCTTCCACTGTGAAACTGGTTATTACAGATATGCTTGGTCGCGAGGTAAGGGTTATGAATATGAATAACAAACTTAGCTCTGGTATTCACACCATCACTATCGAATCGCTGGATAAGCTGGCTTCAGGCACTTATTACTGCCGTTTTGAGACAGAATGGATGCAGGAGACTAAAAAAATCAGCATTATTCATTGATATAGCGCAAACGCAGGCTGAAAAAACATTCATTTTCCATTATTTAGGTGGATTTCCCTATTGTTTTTAAAATTATTAGCAAAAAGTCAAAAAATGTGGCTGGTGGGTATTGGTAGTACCCAACCATATGGCTAAGTTTATAATGTAAAACCGATTGAAACGGTTTAATTGAAAGAGTAACACCTAAAACCAAATGAACATGAATACTTTTCGCAGCTTACTATTGATGTCTGCAGCATTGGTAAGTCTTCAGGGATGGGCTCAACAGAAGCCAAAAACATCCGCTAAATCTGTAGCTCACAAGTACGGTTGTACTTCCGTAATGGAATCTCCCCGCTTAACAACTTTTGATACTACTAAGGGGGCAAGAGGTCTGGTAGACCCATATTACTTGTGGGAAAATGGAAGTACCCTTAAGGTTCGTATTCTTACTGGTAGTCCCGCAATGAAAGCAAGGGTTAAAGCCTATGCCAAAGAATGGGAGCAATATGCCAATATAAAATTCGATTTTGTTGATTATGGTCCGGCTACCATCAGAGTAAACCTTGATGATAAAGGCGGTCATAATTCAATGATAGGAACTATTGCTGAAACAATTCCTCAGGATACAAAAACAATGAACCTTGATACAACAGACTTCCTCACTGCAGAATCCATGCACGGAACTGTAATGCATGAATTCGGTCATGCAATTGGTTTATTACACGAACATTATAGCCCTAAAGCAGGTATTCCCTGGAATAAAGAAGTTGTTTATAAGGAATTGGAACAATCTCAGGGATGGGATAAAATGAAAGTGGATGTTAACCTTTTCCAGGAGTACAGCATGACATATACTCACGGTACCAATTATGACAGGTATTCTATCATGCACTATCCGGTTTTTGCCCGTTGGACAACAAATGGATATTCTGTAGGCTGGAATAATGTAGTTTCAGCTGGTGATATAGCTATGGTAGGAGCCCTTTATCCAAAAGTTGGTAACAGGGAAGGTGAAGTACCTCGTTTTACTGTTACTAACTATACTAAGATGATTGTTTTGAATAGTCCTGAAAAAGGCGGATTGTTATTATATCCTTCATTCAACATCAAAACTGCAGGTGCAGAAGGACAAGTATATTTCAGTGTACTTTTCTATGATGAGAACGGAGATCCTATCATGGATAACAACGACAAGTATAATATCAGTAATGTGGTAGCTACTTATAAAGGATTCAAGTTCCTTCCTGGTAAAAACCTGACAGCTAACAAAGCTGCTACTAATGATTTTGAACTGTTCCTGCCTTATTCTGAATTACCGGTTCCTGCTGGTACTAAGATTCAGGCTATCTTCAAAGCATTTTTGATTGATGGACAGGAGTTCAAGATTTTGTATTCTTCGAATCCGGTGGGGCTGAGTGTGATAAAATAGACTTAGAGTCCGGAAGTCCGAAAGTCGGGAAGTCCGGAAGAAGAGTCCGAGGAGACCGTGGTGGAGGGATTGATTTTCGAAGAGAAAGAGAGTCCGAAGAGAAAATACAAATACAAGTAGGGTAGTAGGGGAGTAAGGAAGTAGGGAAGTAGGTAGGAGGTGATTTGTTTGTGATTCGACCAACCCCGAAGGGTTGAATAACAATGACCCCGGGTGCAACCCGGGGGGAAGCAAAAACTGCAACCCCTGAACATGGATACAGATGCAACCTCTTGTATAATATAATCAAATGATAAATCTGCCGTACCATTAGGACGGCAGATTTGTTTTATACAGAACATTATGAATAAAAAACTTTGGTTACTGCTATTGTCGGTTCTTCTGATTGCTCAGGAAGGCTACGCTGGGGATGGAATTAAGGGGATAAGTCCTATTAGGGGAACCGGAAAAGGCCAGGGGGCCTTATGGGTTGTTTCTATTGGAATCAATGAATACGTTACTACCCAGCCATTGCAGGTTATGAATAGTATTTCTGATGCAAAGAAGTTTTCTGACTTTTCCATTTCTCAATACATGAAATGGATGGCTTGGGATACTGCCGGTAAAGTAAAGAAAGTGCATTCGTATCTTCTTACAGGAAACAATGCTACCCGTAAGAATATTATGGAAGCGTTGCAGAAGATCGTGGATAGTAGTAAACCCAATGATTATTTCTTATTCAATTTCGCAGGTTTCTGTATGCAGTACACTATACAAGGTGAAAAGCAAACGATTTTTGCTCCTTTTGGAATGACCAGTACTGACTCATCTTACCTGATAAAGGAAGGGATATCACTAAAAGTATTAAGTCAGTTCATTACTCTCATACCTGCCAATAATCAATTCTTTTTTACAGAAGCAGGTCCTTCGGAAGGATTCAGGACAGAATTCATAAGGGCTGTCGTTGAAAAAAATCCGATTGCAGCCAGTTTGAGTATGAAGAATAGGGTAGTGATGGTTACAAACAGATTGGGTCTTGATAACCTGGTTTGTAATAAGGTAAGGGTGGAACAGGGCCCCATGAATTATTATCTGACAAATATTCCCGAGAACCAGAATATGTTTGAATTGTTCGCCGACAAAAGGGTGGCAGACAAGCTGGTGTATTCTATTCGCAAAAATGAAGTTATATGCGGTGATTATCAAAGCCCTTATTTCGATATTTATTTTGAAAGAGATTTTCTGGAGCCGATGAAAGATATGGTACTACAGGAAGAAACAATGCGGGGAGGAAGAGTGAGTAATGCTAAGGTTGAAGTTTTACCAGAAAAAAAACCCGGGGAAAAAGTAGCTATTATCATTGCCACTAATGAATTCGCTAGTGCTGAGGATTGGCCTTATTTGAATAATCCTTTAAATGATGCTCAGGCCGTAGGTGATACACTTACCAATCAATATGGCTATAAAGTAAAATATGTGATTAATAAAAAGAAGGAGGAAATCACCAATTCGTTGGTCACACTCTCAAAAGATTTGAAAGAAGACGATCAGCTGATCATATTTTTTGCAGGACATGGTGATTATAACGATGAGCTGCTGGATGATGGTTTTATTGTGTGTAAGGATTCAAAACCGATAGCGGCGGATCCAACACGCGATTCCTATCTTAGCTTTAATAGAATGTCAATGATATTCAATAAACTCCCATCCCGCCAGGTGATGGTGTTACTGGATGTATGTTTTGGAGGAACCTTTGGTGACAAGGTGGTGAAGACCATGCAACCTGATAAAGAGGTAAAAGTAAATCCAAATGAGCCATTTGTATCTAAGAAGCTACGGCTAAGAACCCGCCGCTTTATTTCTTCCGGAGGAAAGAATACAGTACCCGATAAAGACCTTGCGCCTCAATTCAGAAATCATTCACCTTTTGCCGTACTCTTACTCGAAGCACTTCGCACAAAAGGAGTAAATAATTATCTCACCAGTTCACAGATATATGCCATGCTTCAGGATAAATTGCCATCGGGTCCTTTGTTAGGTGATTTTGGAGATGTGCAGAGGGGGAGTGAGTTTGTGTTGGTAGGGAAATAGAGTCGGGAGTCTTTAGTCGGGAGTCGGGAGTTAAGTCCGAAAGTCGGGAAGACGGGAAGTACGGAAGGAAATACAGAATACAAGTCCGGGAAGTCGGAGGAGTCCGTGGTGGAGAGTATGATTTTCGAAGAGCAAGTGAGTCGGAGGAGAAAATACAAATACAAGTAGGGGAGTTAGGAAGTAGGCCCCCTCATCCCCGGCCCTACTCCGCCGTGGCGGAGAAGGGTGTCTCTCCGTATGAGAATTTTAAGTACCCCGAAAGGTAGTTTTGAATATCAAATTTGGGTTTTCTTGAATAAGAAAAAATCAAATTGATATTCAAATGAGTCAACTTATTAAATGCGAAATATAAGTTTCAAGAAATAGTATATAAATTAAATCCCAGACTAAAACTCAACTCTCCACAAAACTCTCGTTCCAAGTCTAATCCTATTTCGAAGAGACACCCTTCTCCTTCAGGAGAAGGGCCGGGGATGAGGTTCCTTCCGGACTTCCGGACTTCCCGACTTTCGGACTTGCCTCCCAAAATCCCCACCAGCACGGATACCACCCCTCAATTATTAAACTATATTTGGTTACCCTAAAGAAGTTGTTATGCGTCTAATTGCCTTTTTATTGAGTGCGCTGATTATAATGGCAGCTGCAAGTCCTGCGCCAGAGGCGCCACGGAAGCTGGCCCTTGTTATTGCTATTGGAACATACGACCCGTCTACAGGTTGGAATCCGATCAGCTCTATCAACGATATCAAGTATATGAGAGCAGCTTTAAAAGCACAGGGTTTTGAAGATGGTGATATTGATACCCTTAAGAACGAACAAGCTACTAAAGCAGGTATTGTTGCAGCAATAGACCGGCTGATTTCAAGGGCAAAAGCAGGGGATATTGTTCTCTTCCATTTCTCTGGTCATGGACAGCAGATTTTTGATGATGCCAATAAGGATGAAACAGACGGATACGATGAAGCATTGGTTCCTTATGATGCAAAAATGAGATATAGTCCGGGTGCTTATACAGGACAAAACCATTACCGTGATGATGAACTGGGTGAGAAACTAAAACAACTTCGAAAAGTGATTGGGAAAGATGGGAGCCTATTGGTTTTATTAGATGCCTGTCATTCAGGAACAGCAACCCGTGGACAACAAATGAGTGTTACCCGTGGTACAGATGAGAAATGCGAACCAGCAGGATATACTCCGCCAGCTTCAGCAACGCGGGGAGGTGGAAGTACCGAGGAAGGAGTATTTGATGATAAGACATTGCTCTCGAATATGGTGGTGATAAGTGCAGCGAGTGCTGATCAGTTGAATTATGAAACTAAAGATGCGGATAAGAATGGCGTAGGTGCGCTTTCATATGCTTTCAGTCTGGCATTAGCACAACAACAAGGACCTCTTAACTATAAGATGCTTTTTGAGAAGATCAAGACTTCTATTCAAAGCTGGAAGCCATTTCAGAATCCACAGATTGAAGGGAATACAAATCAGCAGGTCTTCGGCGGACAGTTCATTCCTACAAAAGATATCATACGCATTACAAAATGGAACAAGGATAATACTATTGAAATACCAAGAGGAACTGTTCATGCCATTGCAAAAGGTGCAAAGTTCAGTTTGTATCCTGTTGAAGTAACTGATTTCAAGAATACAAAACCTGCAGCAACGGGTGAAATTGGGGATGCCAGGATGGTATCTTCCACTGGTGCCATTACTTCAGAAATACCAGATAAAGAAAAAGCATATAATATAGTATTTGAAACAAAGAGTTTTGGTGAAATGAATGTAGTGGTGAAGATCAGTCTGCCAGAAGCAGCAGTAGCGGGAATGATAAAAGAGAAATTACAATCTTACAGTTATATTTCGCTTGATAAAGCAAATGCTGATATCGCAGTAACTGCTTACAAGGATCCAAAAACAAATCAACAAAGCCTGCAGGTAGTGGCTGTAAACGATAGCATATTGTGGGAGAAGCCATGGCCTGTTTCCGGCAGTAATGTATTAAGTGAACTAGAAACAGATGCAATACGAGATAAGGTAAAAGAATATTCAAGAGCCCAATATCTCCGAAGCATTTCTACTCCTGCTGATGCAACAGTTTTCAATTATGTTCAGATTGAAATTATTCCTGGGATTGTAAAAACAATTGGCGGTAAGGATACATTGATTGTTACAAAAACCTTGCAGCAAATGACAAACGGAAAAGGTGATATATGTTTTAAAGAGGCAGATGATAATGCTGCAGAGAACGAGGGGTTTATTATAAGAATAAGAAACCTGCACGATTTCCCTGTGTATTTAAGTGTGCTCGATATCATGCCTGATAATTCCATTGGAGTAACCATCCCCGACCCTGAAGACGATAATAAAACTGCCGAAGATTATAAAGTAAGTGCAAAAGGTACTTACACATCCATGCCAATAAAACTTTATCCTCCTTATGGTAAGGATTTTATGAAGATCCTTATCACTTCCCAGGCCATGGACCTTAAAGCTATCCAGCACCGCAGCACATCAAGAGGTGCCGGCAGCTCATTCGAAACCTTTTACAATGAAAGCTTCAAAGATGGTGCAGATGAAAGATCCCGTGGACCAAAGATGAGTCCGGTGAAAGTGGATGAGGTGAAGATTGTGGGGTTTACTTACAATATCGTACGCGGGTGATGATAATTTGAAAATTTGATGATTTGAAAATTTGAAAATGGGAGAAACATTCATTATCAATTCTTCATGGATTAATCTGTTAAGATTTTATTTTGAAATAAATATCTAGATTTTCAAATTTTCAAATCATCAAATTTTCAAATTACCTAAAACGCTAGCACAAACACCGTCCCTTCCCCTTCCACACTCTGCACCTGAATATTCCCCTTATGTAAAAGCATGATTTGTTTGCAAAGGCTTAGGCCTATACCGCTTCCGCTTTTTTTGGTGCTGAAGAAAGGGATGAATATCTTATCTACTAATTCTTCGGGTATACCAATACCGTTATCTGCAACTTTGATGATGTACCTGTTTCCTTCTTTATAAGCTGAGAGTAATATGCGTGGGGATGGTCTTTCTTTAACGGCATCCATGGCGTTGATCAAAAGATTGATGAGCATTTGCTCAACCAGGTTTACATCTGCCTCCATTTCCATGCCTGGGTCTTTCAGGATTATTTCAAGGTCTATGTTCTTTTGTTCGAGAGTGGGCTCCATAAGATGATGGAGGTTTTCGAATAAATCGCGTACTAAGATCTTTTTCAGATTGGGTTGGGTGATCTTGTTCAGGTTTCTGTAGGTTTCAGCAAATCGTAATAATCCTTCACTACGACGCTTGATGGTTTCTATTCCTACTTCCAGATCTTCTAAAGTACCACTGCTGTCGTTCATTTTTGAATTCACACTTGAAAGACGGTTCTTTAAGGTGTCTGCAAGCGATGAAATAGGTGCCACTGAGTTCATAATCTCATGTGTCATTACACTTAGCAGTTTCTGCCAGGCTTTTGCTTCCGTTTCATCCAATGCCTCATTTACGTTCTGGAAAGCTACCAGTTTGTACACTTCGCCATCAGTTTGAAAGGCAGTGGCAGACAATACTATCTTGAAATTATTCTTATCCCTGTTGATGGTTACAATGCGATTGTCGCCCGATTTCAATTCAAGCGTACTATTATATAAAGCAGGATCACGTTTCTCTAACGAATGAATGGTTTTCAGATAGGGGATACCCAACATTTTTTTAAGTGATTCATTCATCCAAACAACTTCTCCAGTGGCATTATTGTATGAAAGAATTCCGGTATCAACCAATTCCAATATCTTCTGCAAATAAACATATTGGGTTTCTTTTTCCCTGCTTATTACTTTGAAAGTTGTATTGATCTCATTAAATCCCTGACGTAGTGATTGAACTTCTAATGGAGCATGGTTAACATCAAAATACCTGCTGAAGTCGCGGTAGTGGATACTTTCTACGAACTGGTCCACTTCCTGTTGGGCTTTTTGATGAAACTTAAAAAAATCCAATACCTGATAAACCACTACAGGTGCTACCAGAATAAGGTAAAAATAATGTCCCTTAGCAATAAGGAAAGCGCCAGCGGTAAGTACTACCATCAGGGCGGCTACCCTTATCAATATTTTCCACTGGTATTGTTTAAACATGTAGAATTGGTATGATTCCTTTTGTATTAGTTATCAGATATCGTATTTGCTTAATCTTCTGTAAAGTGCTGTTCCGGGTTAATCCTAGTTCTTTTGCCGCTTTTGAAATATTCCCATTATGTTTTTCAATCACTTTAAGAATGGTGTTTTTTTCAATGGTGCTTAGTTTGAAATCGGCTGCTTCCTCAGAAGCTCCATTGTACGTTTCAATAGGAGAGAATAATAAATCATCGCCTTCCAGTATCTCTTTTTCACACATTATCACGGCTCTTTCAATGGTATACTGCAGTTCCACCATTTCCGGGGAAAGGATACTGTTTCAGTTTTTCAAGTGCAGCAGATGATAAAGAAAGTGCCGGCTTCAGGTATTTGGTTGCATATAACTTCACGAAATGGTTTGCCAATAAAACCACATCGTCTCCTCTTTTTCGTAATGGTGGTACCAGTAATTCAACAGTATTGATACGATAGATAAGGTCTTTTCTGAAATGGGATTCATTGGCCAGTTCACTCATCGGTACATTGGTGGCACAAATTAATCGTATATCTATTGAAATAGGTTGATTGGAACCTATGCGCATCACCTGCCTGTTTTGTAAAACAGATAATAATTTAGCTTGTTGCTGTAATGAGATGTTTCCAATTTCATCAAGAAATATGGTGCCACCATTTGCAGCTTCAAATACCTACCCTGTCTTCCCTTGCATCAGTGAAAGCCCCTTTCTTATGTCCGAATAACTCGCTTTCAAATAAGGAATCGGTTAAAGCGCCCACATCCACTTTAACGAATGGACCTTTTGATCTTGCGGATCTTTCATAAAGTGCTTCAGCAATCAGGTCTTTACCAGTACCATTTTCCCCAAGAATAAGAATATTAGCATCAGTAGGAGCTACCTTGTTCATTTTAAGGAAAATCTCCTGCATTATATCGCTGGTGCCTAATAAGGATTTGCTTACACTTATTTCTTCTTTTCCTACTGATCCGGTGGCGCTTTTCTTTTTATCTAATAATTCCCTGATAGTAAGCAATAGCTTTTCATTATGCCAGGGTTTTACAATGAAGTCGGAGGCTCCTTCTTTCAGTGAACGAACAGCCAGGTCAATATCGCCATAGGCGGTAATCATGATCACTTCCACATCGGTAGTCCATTCCTTTATCTTCTTCAGCCAAAAAATTCCTTCATTGCCGGTATTGATGATACTGTTGAAGTTCATGTCCAGCAAAATGAGGTCGTATTTTTTTTCTGATAAACGGGCTCTTAGGTTTTCGGGATTCTTCTCGGTATCCACTTCGCGGGCTTCTGTTTTGAGCAGCAGTTTTACGGCTGTCAGAACATCCACATCGTCATCGATCACCAGTATGTTAGCATTCTTTAAAATCATAGTTGAAATCTACTGCTCCACAATGATACCATATTTGGTAACAATTGGCAGTCAAAATTTTATGAATCAAGGGCTTGGGGGGACTGTATCAAAATCGTACACCTGTTGTCACATTTCCGTACACCTCTTGTCCTTTATAGAAAATAAATTCCTGTAAATCAGTAACCTATAAACTGGCACGGCGTTCTAATGCATGTAGGTGTATTTCTTATGTCTGTAAATGGGCCTCCCCGGGAGATCAGCCACCGGGGAGGTTTTTTAAACTGGTTGAAAACTGAATTTTAAGATGGATAGAGTAATTGAGAAAAAGCGTTGGTCAGCAAAACGATTAATGACAATCGGGGGTATCGCCGCTATCGTTCTATTGATAGCTGCCAGTATTTATTACACTTCGGGTAATTCCCGTTTGAATGTGGAGACCGACCGTATCAGTATTACGGAAATCAAAAAAGGTCCTTTCAAGGAATATATTCCAGTAAATGGAATCGTACTTCCTATTACCACTATTTATCTGGATGCCCAGGAGGGAGGAAGAGTGGAGGAGAAATATGTTGAAGATGGTGCCATGATGAAAAAAGACCAACCCATCATGCGTCTTAGCAATACCGATCTGGAACTCACTTTGTCTAATCAGGAAACACAGGTATTCAACGTACTCACCCAGATGAATATCAATAAGAACAATGCGTCTCAGAATACCATACGCCAGCTGAACCAGATGGCCGATGTAGATAATGCTTTAGCTGAAGCGGAAAGGGTATATCGTTTGAATAAGAAATTACTGGATCAGAAAGTGATTGGGTCGCAGGAATTCAAGAAATCTGAAAACGATTATAATTATCAGGTGCGCAGAAAGAAGTTGACAGAAGATATCCTTCGTCAGGATTCCATTTCAGTAAAGACCCAATTAACACAGGAAAATGAATCGTACCTGCAGATGAAGAATGCATTGGCATTGATGCGTAAGAAAGTGGGTGACCTGGTGGTAAGAGCACCTGTTGATGGTCAATTGACTTCATTAGATGCTGAGATCGGTCAAACAAAAAATAAAGGACAGCGTCTGGGTCAATTGGATGTTACTACAGGATTCAAAGTAAGAGCTGATATCGATGAGCATTATATAACAAGGATATTCACCGGTCTTTCTGGGGATTTTACATTGGGTGGGAAGACCTATCAATTAAAGATCAAGAAAGTGTATACACAGGTTACCAATGGAAAGTTTCAGGTGGATATGGAGTTCGTAGGCAAATTACCTGAGGGCATCCGCAGAGGTCAAACATTACAGATTGGCTTGTCATTGAGTGATGAAACTGAAGCGATATTATTAGCTAAAGGAGGATTTTATCAAACTACTGGTGGTAACTGGATATTCAAAGTGAGCGAAGATGGTTCTGTAGCCCGTAGGGTCGATATAAAATTGAATCGTCAGAATCCGGATGCATATGAAGTGTTGGAAGGATTGAAGCCAGGTGATAAAGTTGTGACCAGCAGTTACGAGAATTACGGGAACATGCAGGAATTAGTGCTTAAAAAACAGTAAAACAGATAAACATGAAAAAATGGGGAACCGGCATTTTGGTTGCCATAGTTGCAGGATGGATGGTAATATCGGGGATGTTATTACTCGATAAGATAAATGCTAAGGTATGTGCCAGTGCAGTGAAAAATGTATTGCCTTCTTCTGAAGGAAAAAGCGAGTTATTTCTTTATCCATTAGATTATTTCATCAGCCAATAAAATAAAAACTCAATTACAGGTATATGAACAACATGATCAAAATAACTGAACTGGAAAAATTCTATCGCACTGAAGAGGTAGAAACTGTTGCCTTGAATAAGTTAAGCATCGAAGTAAAAGAAGGAGAATTTGTAGCCGTAATGGGGCCTTCAGGTTGTGGTAAATCCACCCTGTTGAATATCCTTGGTTTGCTTGATGATCTTGACAAAGGAAGTTACTTGTTCAATGGTATTGAAGTTGCCAGCTTCAATGAAAGAAAGAGAGCCGATTTGCGTAAGAACAATATCGGGTTTGTTTTCCAGAGCTTTAACCTGATTGATGAGCTCACTGTATTTGAGAATGTGGAATTACCCCTCATATATTGTAATGTAAAAGCTGGTGAAAGGAAGAAACGTGTGGAAGAGGTATTAGATAAGATGCAGATCATGCATCGCCGTAATCACTACCCACAGCAATTAAGTGGTGGTCAGCAACAAAGGGTGGCAGTTGCCCGTGCTGTGGTGAATAATCCCCGTTTAATATTGGCGGATGAGCCCACAGGTAACCTCGATAGCAGCAATGGTAATGAAGTAATGCAACTGTTGACGGATCTTAATGAACAAGGTACTACTATCATAATGGTAACACATAGTGAACATGATGCCAAGTTCAGTCATCGTATCATCAGAATGCTCGATGGACATACAGTTACTGAGAACATACTTGTATAAGTTCAACTCAATTTTATTTTCAAATCCGCTATCCTCTCTAACCCAACCGTTCCAGTCATCTTTTAAAGAGCAGAATAGCTATGATAAAAAATTATCTGAAGATAGCCTGGCGCAATCTCCTCAAGAGCAAGGCCTTTTCTTTTATAAATATCGCCGGTTTGGCGGCAGGACTATCCTGCTTTATACTGATCACCTTGTATGTGATCGATGAACTCAGCTATGATAAGTACAATGAAAAGGCTTCCCGGATTTTTCGTATAAATGGGGATATAAAATTTGGGGGTAACACCCTGAATCTGGCGGTTACAAGTGATGCCATGGGGCCAGCCCTTAAAAAGGATTATCCACAAGTAGAACAATATGTTCGGCTTTATGCTTCTGAAGGATCAAAGCTGATTAGAAAAGGTAACAGTTTTATCAACGAAGATTATGTGGTTCATGCCGATTCTACATTGTTTGATGTATTCACTCTACCAGCCATTGCGGGTGATACAAAAACAGCATTGAATGAACCTAATACGGTAGTGGTTACTGAAACAGCAGCCAGAAAGTATTTTGGAACAACAGATGTTGTTGGGAAAATGCTGGAAACAAAAGACAGGGACAAGACCTTGTATAAAGTGACTGCGGTTATCAAGGATATGCCTGCCAATTCTCATTTTCATTACGATTTTTTCTTCTCTATGAAGAATGTGGATTATGAGTGGGGTAATTTCCTGAGCAATAATTTCCACACTTATATAGTATTGAGTGAAGGCACAAACTATAAGGAATTTGAAAAAAATTTCCCCGCGGTTTTAGCGAAGTATGCATTGCCTCAGATAATGGTATATATGCCAACGATGAAGAGCATGGATGATTTGAAGGCTTCAGGTGATAAGCTGGAATATACATTGATGCCATTGACAGATATCCATCTTCATTCTAACAGATTCCCGGAACTGGCCGCTAACAGCAATATCTTATATGTATATATTTTTTCTGCGGTGGCTTTATTCATCTTATTGATAGCCTGTATCAATTTCATGAATCTTTCAACCGCCCGTTCTGCCAACAGAGCCAAGGAAGTAGGAATACGAAAAGTGCTTGGTACAGAGAAGAATCATCTCATTCGGCAATTTCTTACAGAATCTATTCTGATGGTTTTTATTGGTTTAGGATTGGCGCTCTTGATTATATGGGCTGTTATTCCCTGGTTCAATACATTGTCTGGCAAAACCATATCTCTTCTTACTTTACTCAGTTTCCCAATATTGCCTTTATTAATTGTATTACCTTTTTTGGTAGGGATTTTGGCTGGTATTTATCCTGCTTTTTTCCTTTCCTCTTTCAAGCCAATAACAGTATTGAAAGGAAAAATTAATGCTGGTTTCAGGAAAAGCACTTTACGTAGTGGCTTAGTCGTTTTTCAGTTCGCCACTTCTATTGTGCTTATCATTGGAACAGTGGTTGTGTACAGGCAACTCAATTATATACAAACAACCCAAATTGGATTTAATAAGGACCAACTACTGATTGTTGATGGAACCTATGCATTGGGCCAACAAAAGGATGCTTTTAAGAATGATGTGTTAGGGTTTTCAGGTGTTAAAGGAGCAACCATGAGCAATTTCCTTCCTATCAACCCTTCTTCCAGAAATGATAATACATTCTCCAAAGAAGCCGTGATGGATGCTAAGAATGCGCTATCGATGCAAATCTGGCAAGTGGATCCGGAATATATTCCAGTAATGGGAATGGAAATGGCAAAAGGAAGAAATTTCTCCCGTGATTTCGGTGGTGACTCCTTATCAATGATAATCAATGAATCAACTGCTTCTATTTTAGGATACGAGGATCCTATTGGAAAAAAAATCTATGGATCAAATGGGTCGGATGGTACCATGAATGAAGTATATACAGTTGTGGGAGTGGTAAAAAACTTCCATTATGAATCGCTGCGTGATAAGATTGGTCCCTTGTGTATGATCTTGGGTAATAGAAACCTGAACAGGGCAGTATTTAAGGTTTCAACTGCTGATATGCAACCTTTGATTGCAAAAATCGAAAAGCGGTTTAAAGAAATGGCTCCGGATATGCCTTTTAGTTATCGCTTTATGGATAAGGGTTTTGAGAATATGTATAAGGACGAGCAAAAAATCGGAAGAATGGGATTGTCCTTTGCTATACTTGCTATCCTTATTGCATGTTTAGGACTATTAGGATTAGTAACCTATATGGCAGAGCAAAGAACAAAGGAGATAGGTGTAAGAAAAGTATTAGGTGCTACTGTTACTGATATAGTTACAATGTTATCAAAAGATTTCCTGCGACTGGTGCTTATTGCTGCTGTCTTCGCTTTCCCACTAGCCTGGTGGTTTATGCATAGTTGGTTGCAGGATTTTGCATTCCGGATAGATATTGGATGGTGGGTGTTTTTCTTAGCTGGAGGAATTGCCTTTTTTATAGCTGTGTTTACTGTTAGTTTCCAGGCAATAAAGGCAGCTCTTTCAAACCCGGTAAAATCATTGCGGTCCGAATAAAATTAATCAAACAATTAGCCATTAACCTTATTCTATGTTTCTGAATTTTTTAAAGACTGCTTTTAGAAGTTTATTCCGCCAGCGTCGTCATGCTATTTTGAATATATCGGGACTGGCAGTAGCTCTTGCTGCCTGTATTGTAATTTTTCTTGTTATTCAATATGAGTACAGTTACGACAGGCATTTAGAGGGCTATAAAAGCATCTATCATATTGTTGGAACCGATAAAGATGCAGAAGGCGAGCATTATACTACTGGCATATCTTTTCCTGCTGTAAAGATGATGAGGAAGGATTATCCTCAATACCAATTTGCAGAATTGATGCAGAATTCTGGTGTTCAGATTACTGCCAAAAATCTTGATGGCAGTATGAATGGCAAGAAATTCATAGAACCTGCCGGTGTTTTTTATGGTGATCCTGAGGTAATGAAGATGTTCGAAGTAAAATTTCTTGCAGGGTCTGCTGAAAGCTTGAAAGATTTGAACAGTGTAGTGTTAAATAGAACCATGGCCACCAAATATTTCGGTGACTGGAAAGAAGCAATGGGTCGCCGTATTAATATGGATAACCTGGCGAGCGATTTTCAGGTGGCTGGCGTTTTTGAAGACCTTCCTACCAATACCGATTTTCCTTTTACAATGGTGATGTCTTACGAAGGATTTGTGAAGTATAATCCAGGCGGCTGGCCACTTGATAGTTGGGGAGCCACCAGCAGCAGCCATCAACTTTACGTGAAATTGCCTGATGAAGGGTCTGTTGCAAACCTTAATAACTATCTCGCTGGATTTGAAAAAAAATACAACTCAGAGAATAAGGATTCGAAGCGGTCTCACTTCCTGAATCCATTAAGCGCTGTACATTTTGATGAACGCTTTGGTACAAATGGAGACCATGTAAGCAGCAAGCGTTCTTTACTCACACTGGGCTTTATTGGTCTGCTTATAATATTGATGGCCTGTATCAATTTTGTAAACCTGTCTACTGCGTTAGCGGTAAAACGAAGCAAGGAAGTTGGTATCAGAAAAGTTATGGGTGGAAACACAAGACAATTGCAATTACAGGTATTTGCAGAAACTTTTATTGTGGTTTCAATTGCAACCGTACTGGCATTGTTTCTTGCGTGGCTATCGCTGCCATATATTAAGTCGATAATGGTGGTTCAGGATAAATTGTCAATGCTTAGTGTAGGAATGATACTCTTTGTAGCTGGCATCACATTAGTTACAGCATTCTTATCTGGATTATATCCTGCTATTGTGATGGGTCGCTTCCAACCTGTAGAGGCTATCAAGAATAAAATCAATACAGCAAAAGTAGGTAGTGTTTCACTAAGAAGAGTATTGGTCGTGCTTCAGTTTTCCTTTTCACAGATACTGGTTATTGCCACCATCATAGCTATCAGTCAGATGAGTTTCATCAGGAATGTAGACCTGGGCTTCAATAAGGAAGCTGTATTGATGATAAGTGGAAATGCAGATAGTGTATCACAATCCAGAATGATGGCTTTCAAAGATGCACTCCAATCGCGCTCTGATGTAAAGTCGGTAAGCTTCGGTTTTGATGCACCTAGTAGCAGTAATAACTGGCAATCCAATTTTGCTTTTGATATAATGGAGGATAAAGATTTCCCTGTGGCGTTGAAAATGGGAGACGAGAACTATCTCAAGACCTATGATATTAAATTGCTGGCAGGTCGTAACTATGGAAAAGGCGATACGGCTACTGAGTTTATTATCAATGAAACGATGTTGAAGAAAGTGGGTTTGAAAACTCCGCAGGAGGCCATTGGAAAGATGTTGCGATTAGGAGGAAGTGTACCAAAACCGGTTATTGGGGTGGTGAAAGATTTCAAACTTCAATCATTAAAAGAAGCCATTACTCCAATAGTGTTAATGCCCCGTAAAAGATTTTATTACAGTACAGGCGTAAAGTTGGATTCAAAAAACCTGGCAGCCAGTAAAGCGGCCATAGAAGGAATATGGAATAAGTTTTACCCCGAGTATGTATTCAATGCAAAGTTCCTTGATGAGAATATCCAGGAGTTCTATATCCAGGAGGAGCGCTTAAGTACTATGTATAAGGTGTGTGCATTATTAGCCCTTTTCATAAGCTGTCTCGGTTTGTATGGATTGATTTCATTCATGGTTGTTCAGAAGACCAGGGAAGTAGGTATCCGTAAAGTTCTGGGAGCAGGAGTCAATTCTATTCTTTATCTGTTCTCTAAGGAGTTCACAGTTCTAATTGTCATTTCATTTGTACTGGCGGTTCCTGCTGCATGGTATCTGATGCATACCTGGTTACAGGATTTTGTTTACAGAGTTGATATGGGGCCAATAGTATTTATAGGGGCTTTATTGCTAACACTGGTGATTGCATGGATAACTGTGGGGTATAAGGCGTTGAAAGCGGCCTTAGCGAATCCGGTGAAGAGCTTGCGAACGGAGTGAGAGTGGAGTTGTACGTTATAAGTTATAAGTAATAAGTTTTGAGTCTGATTGTGTGAGTTCACAATTCTTGTACTAGACACTTGGCTTAGTAGGTACACACTTACAACTTATAACTTAAAACGTAAAACTCTAAAAAGACATTTTAAATAATTGAAATCATGTTAAAAAATTATTTCAAGATCGCAATTAGAAACCTTATGAGGCATAAGGTGTTTACCGCCATTAATATAGCTGGTTTAGCTACCGGACTCACTTGTTGCTTATTAATGATTCTGCATATTCAGCATGAGTTGAGTTTTGACCGGTTTCATTCTAAGAGTGACCGTATAGTAAGGGCGATCATGGAATACAGCATTAATGGAAGTGCTGGAATGAAGGGCGATTATACCAGTACTAAAGTCTTGCCTTCATTCAAGAGAAATTTTCCAGAAGTGGAAAGTGGTGTTCGTGTATCGCACGAAGGACGATTGGTTAGAGTGGGGGATAAGGTTTTTAACGAGAAAGGGTTTGTATTTGCTGATTCTACTTTTTTTGATGTATTCGATTTTCAAGTGATTGAAGGTAATAGAAAGAGTTTATTGGAATCACCAAATCAAATTGTACTTACGGCTACTTCTGCAAAAAAATATTTCGGTGGAGAAAGTCCAGTAGGGAAGACTATTTTAATAGGCAGTGGTCAAATGCCCTTTAAGGTTACGGGTGTAGTTGAAGATTGTCCTTCAAATTCGCAGATAGATTTCGATTTCCTGGCTTCGTTTTCATCATTGGGTACTGCTCAGGAAGAAACCTATTTCAATGCCAACTATACGACGTATCTATTATTAAAGTCCCCTTCCTCATTAGCTACACTACAGCCTAAAATCACTCCTTTTATGAAAAAGGAATTGATAAATGAGAAGGGAGTTAATGTTACTTATGATTTAGAGCCATTCACCAGAATTCATCTATATTCCCCTTATGATGCAATAGTTCCCAACAGTAATATTGTATATGTATATATAATCGGAGCTATTGCATTACTGGTGTTGATAATAGCCTGTTTTACTTATATCAACCTGAGTACCGCAAGGTCTATCGAAAGGGCAAGGGAAGTAGGAGTTCGAAAAGTTGCCGGCGCTGGTAAGTACCAATTGTTCCGCCAGTTTATAAGTGAATCTTTTGTGCTTTGTTTTCTTTCCTTATTAATCAGTATTGGATTTGCCGCTTTGCTGCTTCCATCATTTAATCAGTTGTCAGGTTCCTTCCTGAAGATTTCTTCATTATTCAACTGGCCTATTATCGTAACTGCATTTTTGCTTGTATTAGTGATTTCTTTGTTAGCTGGAAGTTATCCCGCCCTTGTGCTTTCAAATTTCCAACCTGTAAAAGTTTTGAAGGGATCTTTTAAAAATACCTCCTCAGGAACAATGTTAAGGCAATCGTTGATTGTGTTTCAGTTTGTCGTTTCGGTATTCCTCATCATTTCAACATTAGTGATCAGCGGACAATTACATTTTATTCAGAACAAAAAACTGGGTTATGATAGGGATCATGTTATAGTAATGAACATCGATTCAAAAATCCTGGATAAGAAGGAATATGTTAAAACAGTACTTAAATCTAATCCCGATATTCTGGGTGTTTCTGTGGCTAATTCAAGTCCTGTTAATATTATTGGAGGATATTCAATGGAAAAGGGACTTGTGCCTGGTGTAAACGGAGAAGTAGGTGTTAATGCAGGACAAATTGATGAGGAATTTATAAAGGTAAATGGGCTGAGTATTATTGCAGGTACCGATCTTACTCGTCAGGATATGTTAGATGCTTCCAAAGAAGATCAGAGTAAGAATTACCATCATTTCATACTTAATGAAACCGCTGTAAAAAATTTGGGTTGGACGCCGCAACAAGCAATAGGGCAGAAGATGATGCTTGGAGAACAGCGTCCGGGAGAAGTAAAGGCAGTGGTAAAGGATTTTCATTTTGCCTCATTACATACAGCTATTCAGCCCCTGGTTTTATTTGAAGATGGTTGGGGTTCTGAAATGCTGGTAAAAGTGAATGGACAACATCTTTCTAAGACTATAGATTTTCTTGCAGCGCAATGGAAAGGTTTTGCACCTCATAGGCCATTTGAATATCGTTTCGTAGACGATGACTATAACCGTATGTACGACTCTGAAATGAAGACAGGCAAAGTGTTTAATGTTTTTGCTGGAATTGCATTATTGCTGGCTTGCCTTGGATTGTTTGGCCTCTCTGCTTACACTGTAAAGCAAAGAGTAAAAGAGATAGGTGTTCGTAAGGTTATTGGAGCTTCTGCCACCAGTATCGTATTCCTTATTTCAAACACATTCCTTAAGTTGGTATTGATAGCCTTTCTGATTGCTTGTCCAATTGCCTATTGGGCAATGAATAAGTGGTTGCAAGGATTTGTGTACAGAATTGATTTGAGCTATTGGTTTTTCATAGTAGCAGGTATTTCGGCGGTAGTTATTGCCTTGCTTACTGTAAGTATTCAGGCAATAAAAGCAGCAGTGGCAAATCCGGTGAAGTCGTTACGAACTGAGTAAGTAGTTGTAAGTTTTAAGTTGTAAGTAGTAAGTTGTAAGTAATAAGTTATAAGTAATAAGTAATAAGTTTCGAGTCTGTATGTGTGAGTTTGTTATTTGTATTCTGGGCATTGGATTTAGCTGGCACATACTTATAACGTAAAACTTACAACTTATAACTTCTAGGGTTTAGCAGGTACATACTTATAACGTAAAACTTACTACTTAAAACTTTTCAAAATGAAAATCTCTTAAAAAATGGGATCATGCTAAAAAACTATTTCAAAACCGCCTGGCGAAACCTCTTAAGAGGTAAGCTGTTTTCTTTTATCAATATCGCCGGCCTTAGTGTGGGATTGGCTTGTTGTATGCTGATAGTTCTTTATGCAAAGGATGAAGTGAGTTATGACAGGTTTCATGAAAAAGCTCCTCAACTTTACCGGTTGACCCGTTCGGAATTTACTCCAGAGAATAAACTTGAATATACTGATGGGAATACTGGTATGGTGCAAGGCCCTGGTTTTAAAAGAGAGATTCCCGAGGTGAAAGATTTTGTGCGGGTTCAAAGCGAACATCTTCCTATAAAGATCGGCAACCATGTTTTCGAGGAAGATGCTTTGTATACTGATGAAAATTTCTTTTCCATTTTTTCCTTTGATTTGAAATCAGGTGATGCAAAGACAGCATTGGTAGAACCCCAGAGCGTTGTGATTAGTGAAGAAATTGCCAGAAAGTTTTTTGGAAAGACAGATGTAATGGGTGAAACAATTGAATTGCCTCTGGGAAAGGATGGCAGTTTTGAGCCTTTCAAAGTTACAGGCATCGTGCCTAAGTCTCCTCAGAATTCATCCATTAAGATTTCCATGTTATTGCCCATGAAGTTGAATATGCGGGATGGTAGAGGCGATTCTCAATGGATGAATTTTTATCTGAACACATTCGTATTGCTTGATGAGCATGCAGATATTTCGAGGGTTGAAGCTAAGTTCAAACAGGTTTACGAATCTACCGCCGCTGCTGAAATTGCTGATGCAAAGAAGCAATTTAATATGCAGAATAGGATGGAGTACCGTCTACAACCCTTATTAGATATGCACTTGAGTAAGGATTGTCCTGCTGGAAATGGCCTTGTTGATGCAAGTAATCCTATTTATACCCGTATTCTTGGCAGCATAGCTATCTTCATCCTGATTATCGCTTGTATCAATTTCATTAACCTTACGGTAGCTCGTTCTCTGAAAAGAGCAAAAGAAATTGGTATCAGGAAAGCAATTGGCGGCGACAGAAAACAATTGATTATCCAATTTCTGGGGGAAACATTTTTTCTTGCATTCTGTTCCTTTCTGTTAGCTGTTATTTTACTTATAATCTTCCTTCCTTTTTTCAATACGGTTTCAAATAAAGCCCTTTCATTTTCCTACTTACTTGACACTAAGTTGGTAGTAGGCTATTTTCTTTTATTTGTTGGCACTTCAATGGTAGCAGGACTTTATCCTGCCTTGCAGATATCCCGCTTTGATCCTGTTGAGTCCTTATATAACAGGAACCGGATGCTTACAGGGAAAAACATTCTTTCCAAAGGTCTGGTGGTGCTTCAGTTTGCACTAGCCAGTTTCCTTATTGTAGCTACCATCACCATTTATTCTCAATTCAGTTTATTGACTAATCAGGACCTTGGGTATAAAGACAAAGATGTTGTGATGTTGAGGGCTAAACAAATGAAGACATCTGAATTGAATGTATTAAAGGATGAATTGAAGAAAAATCCAGCTATTGAGCATATTGCCGCAAGACAAGGTGGTAATTGGTTTACCATTGCTAAAGTAGATGGTAAGGAAATCAATTTTGCGATGGAGGTTTATGATACTTCCCTCTTAGCTACTTATCAGTTGCAGTTGGCAAAGGGCAGGAATCTGTCACCTTCTTTTCCCTCAGATTCCACCCAATCTGTTATAGTTAATGAAACATTTGTAAAGACAGCGGGTTGGACAGACCCGATTGGAAAACAGGTTGATTTTTTCTATGATAGTATTAAATACAATGTGGTTGGAGTGGTGAAGGATTATCATTTTGAAACATTGCTTAATAAAATCCGTCCTATACTTTTTGTAATGAACCCCAAGTATAGTTATGGAGAATTGATAGTTAAACTAAAACCAGGTAACCATACAGCGGCTTTGGATTTTATGGAAAAAGTTTTCAAGATAGAGATGCCATTTATGCCATTCAAGTATGATTTCAAGGAAACACTGAATAGGGCACAGTATGAATCGGAAGAGAAATGGAAGCAGATCATATTGTTTGCTGCATTACTTACCATATTCATTTCCTGTATCGGACTCTTTGGTTTGGCAACTCTTGCGGCTGAAAAAAGAGTTAAGGAGATAGGAATTCGTAAAGTTTTGGGAGCGTCTGTATCAAGCATTACTACAAAACTTTCTGGCAGTTTTGTTAAGCTTGTGTTGATTGCTGCTGTTATTGCTTTTCCATGTGCCTGGTGGGCTATGAATAAGTGGTTGGAGAATTATCCGGTTCGCATTCATCTTGGAGTATCCACCTTTTTACTGGCAACAGTAGTGGTGGTTGGTATTGCTATTCTGACCGTAAGTTATCAAGCTATAAAAGCAGCGGTTGCGAACCCGGTGAAGTCGTTAAGAACTGAATAAGTCAGGATAAGTTGTACGTAATAAGTAATAAGTAGTAAGTAATAAGTAATAAGTTTTGAGTCTGAATGTGTGAGTTTCCTAATTGCATACTGGATATCGTATTTAGCAGGGACATACTTACAACGTAAAACTTGAAAACATAACTCGAAATGAGTTGTACACGTTAAGAATATTATAACTTTGAGTCTGAATGTGTGAGTTTCCTATTTGTAAATCGGATTTAGCAGGGGCATACTTATAACGTAAAACATATAACGTAAAACTAGAAAAGGGTATTAAAAAATATTAGCTCTATGCTCAAAAACTATTTCAAAATCGCCGCTCATGCATTTCACCGCTATCAATATATTTGGATTGGCTGCTGGTATTGCTACTTGTTTGGTCATTGTGCTTTTATTCAGGATGAACTGAGCTACGACAAGTATAATGATAAGGCCGATCAAATAGTGCGCATTACTTTTCATGGTAAAATGAAAGGGCAAACTATAAACGAATCAACTATTATGCCCCGGTGGCACAAGCGGCCAAAGCTGAGTTTCCGGAAGTTAAGGAGGCCACCAGGTTAAGAAGAAGGGCAGGATCACCTATAATGAGTTATGGAGAGAAAAGCTTTAAAGAAGATGCGTTTACTTATGTAGATTCTAACTTCTTTCAGGTATTCACATTGCCCTTGATTGAAGGAAATGCTAAGACAGCCTTGCTGGAACCTAACAATATCGTTATTACAACAGATATTGCTAAGAAGTATTTTGGGGACTCCGACCCACTCGGAAAGACGCTTACAGTAAAAAGTTCCAATTCACTTTTCAAAGTAGCAGGTGTTATAAAACCCGTTCAAAGCAATTCTCATTTAAATATATACTTTTTTGCATCGATGTCTGGCTTTGAAGGCTCACGTTCCACATCATGGATGGAGTCTGAATTTTATACCTATTTCGTTTTGCCTGCTGGCTATAATTATAAAAACCTTGAAGCTAAATTGCCTCAATTAGTCGATAAATATATGGGCGACCAAATGCAACAAGCGTTTGGGATGTCTCTCCAACAATTTCGTAATACGGGTAATGATGTTGGATTTTCCTTACAACGACTCACGGATATCCATTTGCATTCCAATTTTGCATTCGACCTGAAGCCTGCTGGTGATATCAGGTATCTCTACCTTTTTGGGGCAATAGCCATCTTCATGTTACTAATTGCCTGTATCAATTTCATGAACTTATCAACTGCTGGTGCTTCTAAAAGAGCTAAGGAAGTTGGTATCAGAAAGGTGATGGGTTCCCTCAAAACTCAGTTGATCAGGCAGTTTTTGGTGGAGTCTATATTGATAAGTTCACTCTCCTTACTGGTTGCAATTGTATTGGTGTATGCTTTCCTTCCTTACTTCAATGAAATTTCAGGAAAGGAATTAGGTTTTCATCTGTCTCAGACATTTTGGTTAATCCCTGCTCTTATAGGTATAGGTTTAATCACTGGTATTTTAGCTGGTAGTTATCCAGCATTTTATCTGTCTTCCTTTAAACCTGTTGCTGTGCTTAAAGGAAGATTCTCCAATAGCCGCCAGAATTCGTTCTTTAGAAACGGTCTGGTTGTTTTTCAGTTTTTCATTTCCATTTCACTTATAGTAGGTACTACTATCGTCTACAACCAATTAGAATATATCCAGACTAAAAAATTGGGCTATGATAAGAACCAGGTAATGGTTTTGCCTGAAATGTGGTTATTAGGAGATAAGCAAGAAGTATTTAAGCAAAGGTTATTACAAGATAGCCGGGTAGTAAGTGTCAGCACTTCAGGATATGTTCCTGCTGGTGATTCTTATAATAATAATTTTTTTGTAAGTCCGGGTGGCAAATCAAGCGAAATGATCAAGACACTTCGCTATGATGTGGATTATGATTATATCTCCACATTGGGAATGGAGCTAGTAGCAGGACGGAATTTCTCACGCTCTTTTGGAACTGATTCTTCCGCAGTAATCTTAAATGAAACGGCAGCCATGACGTTCGGATGGGAATCGAATGGAATTGGCAAAGTGCTAACTCACAGGGATAATGATGGAACTGTAAAGATGCTTAATGTGGTTGGTGTGGTAAAAGACTTTCATTTTAAATCATTGCACGAAAAAATAGCACCCCTTGTAATGGTATTGGGACAGGGAGCCAGTACCATGATAATAAAAACCAAAACTGGGGATGTTTCAGGTTTGATAAGTTATATGGATAAGGAATGGAAGTCACTAAAGGCTGAGGCTCCTATGGCTTATTCCTTTTTAGATGACCGCTTTAATAACACCTATATGGCCGAACAAAAGACGGCAAAGTTACTGGGTGTATTCGCCCTTCTTACCATATTGGTGGCATGCTTGGGGTTATTTGGATTATCGACTTTCACAGCAGAACAACGTGTTAAAGAAATCGGCATTCGAAAAGTATTAGGAGCTACTGAATCGGGCATTGTTGCCCTGCTTACAAAGGACTTCCTTAAGTTAGTTGCTATTTCATTTATTATATCAGTTCCTTTTGCGTGGTGGATGATGAGTAAGTGGCTGCAAGATTTCGCTTATCGCATTGATATAAGTATCTGGGTATTTGTAATGGCCGCAGGAGTCGCTATTCTTATTACCCTGATAACTGTAAGCTTTAAAGCAATCAGGGCAGCGGTAGCGAATCCGGTGAGGAGCCTAAGGGCGGAGTGAGGAGCGGAGAGTAGTAAGTAATAAGTAGTGAGTAATAAGTAGTAAGTAATAAGTAGTGAGTCTGTTAGTGTGAATTTCCTATTTGTATACTGGACATTGGGTTGTGGATGAACATACTTACAACTTATTACTTAAAACTTATAACTAAAAGGGTGTTATACGTTGTAAGTTATAAGTAATAAGTTTTGTGTCTGATAGTGTGAATTTCCTATTTGTATACGTGACATTGGGTTGTGGATGATCATACTTACAACTTATTACTTAAAACTTATAACTCTTAAAGGACATATAAAAATATTGGAACCATGTTAAAAAATTATTTCAAATCCGCATTCCGCAATCTGTTTAAAAGAAAATCCTTCAGCTTTCTCAATATTGCCGGATTATCGGTAGGTATTGCTGCCGCTGCATTGATCTTTCTTTGGGTGGAAGATGAGTTGACCTATAATGAGTATTTTAAGGACAGGGATCATCTGTATCAGGTGATGACCAATCAAACCTATAGTGCTGATACCTATACATTCGCTTCAACACCGGGACCATTATCTCCAACTATCAAGTCGGAGATTCCGGGAGTAAAAGCTACTGCTAGAACCACATGGGGCGACCGCAGCCTCTTTACAAAGGGGGATAAGAGCCTTTATGGCTTTGGGATGAATGTGGATTCGCCTTTCCTCTCTATGATGAATTTTGATTTTATAAGGGGTAGTGCTACCAGCGCTTTCAGTCAATTGCATTCCATTGTACTTAATGAAAAGCTGGCTCTTAAGATTTTTAATAGCACCGATGTAGTTGGCCAGACCGTTAAATTAGATAATAAACAGGATTATGTAATTACCGGTGTATATAAGTCATTCCCTACAAATACCCGTTTTGAATCTATTGAATGGATGGCACCATTTGAGATTTTCTTCTTGAAGAATGAGTGGTTGAAAGATTGGGGCAATAATGGGGTTCAGACATTTGTTCAAATGCAACCTGAAGCCAATGTGGGTCTGATTGCAAAACAACTGGATAGCTTCATTGTAAAAAGGGGAACAGGGTTCATTGCAAGACCACAATTGTTGGCCGCAAATGATTGGCGATTGAGAAGCGAGTTCAAAGATGGTAAACCTAATGGTGGACGTATTCGTTTTGTACGTCTTTTCAGCATCATCGCCTGGATTATATTGATATTAGCCTGCATCAATTTTATGAACCTCGCCACTGCCCGCTCTGAACAAAGAGCACGTGAGGTAGGCGTTCGAAAAGTTATGGGTTCTGGGAAAGGAATGTTAGTAAGACAATTTCTTTTCGAGTCAATATTGATGTCGTTCATTGCAGTGCTGTTTGCTGCCGTAATCATTGCTTTAGTACTACCATATTTTAATACCCTCGTTGAAAAAGAAATTTCTTTAGGGTTTTTCAAACCACTTCATCTTGCCTCTTTAATCGTAATTGGTTTGATATGTGGTGTTATAGCGGGTAGTTACCCTGCTCTTTATCTTTCTTCATTTAATCCAATTACAGTGTTGAAAGGATTGAAATTACCTTCTTCTTTTGGAGTGAGTATGGTAAGACGTGTATTGGTGGTTTCGCAATTTGTAATATCAATTGCGTTGATCATTTGCACACTCGTTATCTACCAACAGGTAATTCATACAAAAAACCGTGAATTAGGTATTAAAAAGGAGAATCTGCTTACTGTAAACCAGCAATTGATCACTACTCAGCAACAAGGGGATGTGGGGTTACATTTCAGGACATTCAGAAACGACTTATTAGCAACGGGTGTAGTGGAGAATGCTGCACTCAGTAATAACTCAGCCTTTCAAGTTGGCAGTAACTCTTCAGCTTTCGATTGGAAAGGTAAAGAAGAAGGTAAGCAGGTGCTCATTTCTATGGATTGGGTGACACCAGAAATAATTGCCACAAAGGGAATGAAACTATTGGCAGGCAGGGATTTTTATCAGGATGGATTGGCGGATAGCACCAATCTTATCATAAATGAATCTATGGCCCGACTGATAAGCAAGGACCCTTCCAAAGCGGTAAATGAAATAATTGATCGTGATGGCACACATTTTACAGTTATTGGGGTGGTGAAGGATTTTATCTATAATAATATTTATGGTACTACGGCACCATTGGTTTTTTTCAATGACGTGAATGCAAGCAATACTAATATTATCAATATCAGATTTAAACCAGAAGTGAACTTTAAAGAGGGACTAGCCAAAATCGGCAATGTATTTAAGAAGTATAATCCAACCTATCCTTTCGAATATCAGTTTGTAGATGAAGAGTTTGATAACTTATTTAAAGGAGAATCACTTATAGGAAAATTGGCAGGTGTATTTGCCGGTCTCGCAATATTCATTTCCTGTCTTGGCCTGTTTGGATTGGCTGCCTATACAGCAGAACGGAGAATCAAGGAAATTGGAATACGAAAAGTATTGGGTGCATCAATCGGACAGCTTACTGCACAGTTATCTGCAAGCTTCCTGAAACTGGTTATCGTTTCTTGTGTTATTGCAGCACCTGTTTCGGGTTGGCTAATGTACAGATGGTTACAAGATTATGAATATCACGTTTCGCTTCAGTGGTGGATGTTTGTGATACCGGCATTGGGGGCTGTTTTCATTGCAATATTGACTGTAAGTTTCCAGGCCATAAGAGCGGCGTTGATGAATCCGGTGAAGAGCTTAAGAACAGAATAGTACTCCCCCCCCCCGCCCCTAAAGGAGGGCTTGGATACAGCGAAATCTGTTTTGTACTGAATTAATTTGTAAGAACTTGAGTTGAGAAAAATGTTTGAATAATTAAACTGTTTAATAGCCCCCCTTTAGGGGCGGGGGGGTAAAATTTATAATATGATCGCCAACT
>JBGAQE010000212.1:0-4700 GCA_044220885.1 Chitinophagaceae bacterium | reverse complement strand
AAGTTCTTTTTTCCTGTCGGGTAAGCTCCCGAAACAGGCTGACGAAGATACTAACAAACTGCCTTGTCTAAAGTTCCAAATAAAGAAAAACCGGCCTGAATCAGGCTCATTTTTGAGGGTATTTTTCCAGTTTTCTGGAATTCCCTAACTCTCACAATACGCGATGTTGGCGCAAGCGTGTCCAAAGGGCAAATACAGGGTGCTAATAATTTCAGAAACCCCTTTGGACATGCTTGCGCCAGCATCAAGAATTGTTAGAGTTGGGTGCTTGGACCAGATTGGGGCTTGCTCCTGATTTTGCTAATTTGTTAGACAGGTATAGGCAGAATTCAGTCTCATTAATTTGTGTATATTCATTATACCAAGTAGTATTGGTAATTTGTTTCAAGAACAAAAGAATTATGCGACAAGCGCTTTTGATATTTGTAATGAGTATAATATTTGCTTGTAATGTTCATGAAAATATATTGAATTTCACAACTATGGAACGATATGAATATATCGGACCAAACGGAAAGGTTGATACTCTTGAGCTTCACTACAAAAAAGATTCTTTGATCGGTGGACTATACAGGGGAGTATACAAAAGCTCTAACAATTCCTTATTTTTCTATTCTTCTCCTCTTGTCATATCTAAATCAAATTCCGAGTATGATTTAGTATTTAAACTAGACAGTTTGATAATCTATAAAGATGAGATTCAAATTTCGAATAAATCTGATTCTACTATTAAACCAGGCATCAGCGAACTCCCACTGTTTTTCTCACAGTCTATTTCTTTTTTAGGAATATTCTCAGATAATGAACTGAAAATCACAAGAACTTCAGGTCAAAATATTTTTTCTTCAGCCGATGATATGGTGTTCAAAAAAGTTTTATCTAAAAAGAATTGAATTTCTTTTATTGGTCCAAGCATCACTACCTAACCCTCATCATACTCGCTGCTGGCGCAAGCATGTCCAAAGGGCGCATATTTGACGCTGCTAATTGCAGAAATCCCTTTGGACCGGATTGTGCCTGAATTAGGACAGATAATAAATGTATTCAATTCACCCGAAAGAGTACTCACAGAAAGATGTAACGCATGGCACAAGCCGGTCCAAAGGGATGTACTATATATTTAGTTTCCTTATTTAGCCCTTTGGACATGCTTGCGCCAGCATCAAGAATTATTAGAGTTGGGTGCTTGAACAAGACGGGTTGGGTTTTTACAAATCAGGAGTTAAAATTTGATTACCTAGTAGTTTGTCTCGGAGAACAATAAATCTTTCGAATTTCTTTTTGTCTCCAACAACTTGTTGCAAATAAGAAACATAATGTGGCAATGCGGATTGTAAACCTTCTTTTTTTTCTATAAACAAACCCAAGTAAAGATTCCAAATAGAATTTGTTCCTATTGAATTCATGTTTTTTAGCTTTTCTATCATGATTTCATCTATAAATTCTATATTTTTTTTAAAAAATAGACTGTCACATAAAACAGAGAGACTATTATCATAATTTTTGAAGTAACCTTTTAGTAAGGATCCAAAATTTGGAGACATTTCCTGAAACAATAGATGATACTTTATTTTTGCTTCCAACACTCTTTGTTCAGGGAAGGAATTAACCTCCATAAACTTCACTATTCGCAAATATTCTTCCTTATTTTTACTTGCAAGTGAATTCTTTAAAGATTTTTCAATAATACCATTAACCTTCTGATGAGCTTCTATGCCATACAATGACGAAAATTCCTTGAAATTATCAAGTATGTCTTGATCATATTTGCTACTGTAATCAAAAAGGTTTAAAATTCTCCAAATCACTTCAGTTTTTATATTTTTTTGATCTGTCAAGTAACTGTTGACGATATTGGAATCAGGCAATTTTTTGAATCTTTCACCAAAATACTTTCTGTAAAAATCCGGGAATTTCAAATCCAATTTGTTAGATATGCCCAAAACCGGCTTGGAAAAAATTGAATCATAGTACCGCAATGAAGAAAGATAAGAAGCTGCGTCAACAGTGATTCCGACATACTTATAATAGAATAACCCATTGAAGTCAATAACAATCACAGCTGGGTACTGTAGTATACCATACTTTTCTGCAATAGGAATTCCAGCTTTTTTTTCCACATCAAATTTCCCGATAACATAATTCTTTTCAAGATAATCTGCCAGAGCTTTGTCTTTAAAATAAATATTTTCAAGTTCCTTACAAGGCGCACACCACTCAGGACAGCATAAAAGCATAATTCTTTTTTCCGTTTTTCGACCTTCTTTTAATAAGTAATCGAGGTTGGCATTCTGCATAACAGTAACTTGCCCAATTGCACATAATTGCAAGGTTAATAAGAACAGGAAAACGATATATTTTAAGAAAATATTTTTCACAAAAATTCTAGTATTTACAAAGCCCATCTATAATTATTTATAAGCAATTTCATTTATAAGTTCTTATATAGATTAAGTCCATGAAGTAGTGAAACCTTAATCTAAGAATTTTAAAGAATTGATACAAAAGTAGACCCCTCATCTGGTCCAAGCATCACTACCTAACCCTCATCATACTCGCTGCTGGCGCAAGCATGTCCAATGGGCGCATATTTGAAGCTGTTACTTGCAGAAATCCCTTTGGACCGGCTTGTGCCTGAATTAGGACAGTTAATAAATGTATTCAATTCATCTGAAATTTAGCCGAAAGATTGTTCACAGAAAGATGTACGGCATGGCACAAGCTGGTCCAAAGGGATGTCCTATATATTTGTTTCCTTATTTTGCCCCTTTGGACATGCTTGCGCCAGCATCATGAATTGATCGAGTTGTTGCTTGGACCAAACAGCGAAAAGCTGCTGCAATGATATGCGGCATAAGCAGCACTAACGGCTACCATCAAATAAAAAAGCCTCCGATTTGGAGGCTTTTCATATTATTTCTATCTATTTATTAGGCCGAATTTCGCCCCGCGTTAATAATACCAAACGAACTCCTTATCACCAGCTTCTCAAATATCTCCTTCTGCGCTGCCGGAGAAAGACTTTCCTCAATAGTCCTGATTCGGGTCATGGCATATTGCTGGATGGTGAGTAGCGGTAATACGATCCTTTCCCTCATCTGTACCGATAATTGCTCTACCGGATAATCCGCCATCAACTCATTCTTGCCGGAAAGAAGGAAAATATAGCGTTGCGTCAACTCGTATTCCTTATTGATACGGTTCCATATCTCTCCGTACCGGGGATGATCTGCCAGATGGGCCGTAAGCGGGAAGAAACATTTCTTCATTGCCATTTCACAGTTGTCCATCAATGTCTTGAAGAACAAGGAATCTTGATAAAGCTTTTTCACAGCTCCCAGTTTCCCTTTCTTTTCCAATTGCTCAAGCGCAGTTCCAACTCCATAATAACCCGTTACATTCTGTTTCAACTGACTCCAGGCTCCTACGAAAGGAATGGCTCGTAAGTCCTTCAGGGTAAGGCGGGCTGATCCTCCTCTCTTAGCCGGACGGCTTCCAATATTTGTTTCGCTATAAAATTTCAAAGGACTCACCTGCGACAAATAATCAAGGAAGGCTGGATCGTCTTTCAGTTGCGAATAGGCTTTGAAACTTTCTTCCGATAATTCCTGAAGCAACAATTCTTCAGCATCTTCCAATGTCTTCTCTTTTACCGAGAACAATTCATTGCTGATACCGGCATGTAATAATTGCTCAATATTAAACTGCGCAGAGTCTATGGTGCCAAAATTCGAACTTACGGTTTGTCCTTGTATTGTTAACTGTATCTCCTTATTCGAGATATGTTTTCCTAAGGATGCATAGAACTTATGCGTTTTACCCCCACCACGTGCCGGAGGACCACCACGTCCATCAAAGAACACTACATCAATACCATATTGTGTAGACAAACTACTTAATGCTTCTTTCGCCTTATAGATACTCCAGTTGGCCATCAGGTAACCACCATCTTTTGTACCATCAGAAAAACCAAGCATGATAGTTTGGCGGTTGTATCTCTTTTTAAGATGAGCCCTGTAAGTAGGGTTCTCATACAATTCCCTCATTACATCTCCCGCCCGTTGCAAGTCATCAATAGTTTCAAAAAGTGGAACAATATCAATCTCCAGTTCATTCTTCTTCCAACCACAAAGCGACAAAAGACCGAATACTTCCATCACATTCAATGTACTGTTACACTGACTGATGATATACCGGTTACAGCCAGCCGCACCATTATATTGCTGAATCTCTTTAATAGCTTTGATTGTCTGAAGGGTATCTTTCACAATACCATCTTCAAACACATGACTTCCTATATCTCCACTAACTTCGGAAAGCACTTTCACTTTTCCGGCTGCATCAAGACTTGAATAGTTTGAAGGCAGGGCAGCTGTTTTTGCCGCTACTGCTTCCAACACTATATTATGGATGGAACTATCCTGACGGATATCCAATGAAGCGAAATGTAATCCGAATACCTGCACTTTATTGATAAGGCTATCTACCAGATGCAGGAAGAGTCCATTATGCTGAAACACCAGGATGTCCCTTATCTTAAGCAATGCATCCATGATATCCTGTTTGCAGATATCGGTACGTTGTCCTGGGATGAATATATTACTGTATAACTGCTTTTCCAGATCTGCCAGAATAGTGTCAACCCCTTTAAAAGTCAAACGGCGTTTCAATCTTCTTACATCCAGATAATAACATTTGAT
>JBGAQE010000211.1:0-4730 GCA_044220885.1 Chitinophagaceae bacterium | reverse complement strand
CATTTTCTTGAACTGGAAACTTACGCTTCCGCTATTACCCATCACACCATTGCCTTTGTTGAAATGTGATTTTACGTTGGCAACTGTTCTAACGTGATTGTCGGTAGCGGTTTCAACTAATATTGCTACTCCATGAGGACCGTATCCTTCATACAGTATCTCATCATAGTTGGTCATTTCCTTACCCTGTGCGCGCTTGATAGCAGCTTCCACACGGTCTTTTGGCATACCCACACTTCTCGCGTTCTGGAAACAACGACGCAATGCCGCATTGGTACCAGGATCTGGTCCCCCTGCTTTTACAGCAATGATGATTTCCTTACCGATACGGGTAAATTGTTTGGCCATCCGGTCCCACCGGGCAAACATTGTTGATTTTCGTACTTCGAATATGCGACCCATGTTCTTGTTTTTTGCTTGATGCTAAATGCTGAATGCTTAAGGCTGAAGGCCTAATGCATTATTCAGTCTTCGATAACGGGGTTTATTTTTCTACAAAGGAAAGTCCCCTGCGTCTCCGCGTCTCTGCGGTTAGAATTTTCAAATTCTCAAATCATCAAATTTTCAAATTCCATTCGGGGTGCAAATCTACTATAAGCTTTCGACCCTACCAACAGCCTCCAAATTAAAGAGAAGAAACCCTCGCCTGATAAAAAAGCACCGGCTGCGAAGGCTGCTGCAAGGCTATCCAGAATTGCTGGTAATCAGCACTCTTGGTATCCTTCATCGATATGGCCAGTTCATAATCTTCCTGGTCAACAGTAAGCTGGAAGAAGGGTTTTTCTTCGAAGAATAAGACCATATTCTCCAGTAATTGCAGCTGCTGCTCATACTGCTCTGCCCGGGGCACTATATAGAAAGAAATAAGATGTGCGAAGTTGGTAGATGGGAAGGCCGTTTCCTCAAACTGCGGATGATTCCGCAATACCGGATCCACCCCATATTGCTCCATGCCTATGAACAATGTGCCATTGGCAGCATGACTGGCATCGGGAGCTCCCAGTTTTATAGTAGGCGTGAGGCCTTTTAATAATAGATAAGAACTGGCTTCTGTAGCTATCTTTTCAAATATTTCCCTTAGCATATTGCTGGGTTTTGCTCAAGGTAGTGATAAGTTGAAATAAAAAAACCGACTACCATCAGGTAGCCGGTTTTCAATATAATAAAGCCGGATTATTTCATATTTCCCAGCTTACTGTTCTTTCTGCTATAACCAAAGTATACCAACAGACCGAAGACCATCCAGGCCAGGGCACTCAATTGGGTATCTCTTGGTAAACCAACAATCATCGCTGCACAAACAATCACCCCTAAGATAGGTACCAATGGCACCAATGGAGTTCTGAAAGGACGTGGAGTTGTTGGGTCAGACTTCCTCATCAATATTACCCCGATACAAACCAGGATAAAGGCGAAGAGGGTTCCGATAGAGGTTAGGTCACCCGCAACGCTACCTGGTACAAAAGCCGCAAACGCACCTACAAACAAGAATAGGATCATATTTGATTTATACGGTGTGCGGAATTTTGGATGCAGGTCGGAGAATGCTTTTGGTAACAAACCATCGGTAGACATAGTGTAGAACACACGGCTTTGTCCCATCAGCATCACAAGGATCACTGAAGAGAAACCAGCGAGAATCGCTACTGTTACCGCTGTAGCTAACCATTCATAGCCTGGCATATAAGTAGAGATGGCATAAGCAACAGATGCTTCTTTTCCTTTTGCCGGATCAATGAAGTCGCGGAAAGGAGCAACCCCTGTCAATACATGGCTGAAGAGGATATACAAAATGGTACAAACTACGAGAGAGCCGAGGATACCGATAGGCATATCTCTTTTCGGATTCTTGGCTTCCTGTGCGGCAGTAGATACTGCATCGAAGCCGATGAAGGCGAAGAAGACTATACCCGCTCCCGTTATTATACCTGGGAATCCATGGTTCCAGAAACCTTCATAACCAGGAGTATTTTCAGGGATGATATAAGGAGTATGGTTTGCAGGATTGATGAAACCCCATCCAAGGGCGATGAACACCAAAACGATAGCTACTTTAATGAACACGATAACCGCATTCACCATCGCAGATTCCTGAGTTCCTTTTATAAGAAGTAAGCTCAGAATCAGAAGAATCAACAGGGCAGGAGCGTTCATGATACCCGAAACAGTAGCACCACTGGCCAGTGTTATGGATTCGAACGGGGAGTGGCACCATTCATATGGTATGCCCCCTCCTAAAAGCTTGTTTAGATATTCACTCCAGGCGATAGATACGGTGGCAGCTCCCAGGGCATATTCCAGGATAAGCGCCCATCCAATAATCCAGGCAACCAATTCTCCCATAGTGGCATAGGCATAAGTATATGCACTACCCGCAATTGGGATCATTGAAGCAAATTCAGCATAACAGAGTCCTGCAAAAGCACAACCTATTGCTGCAACAATAAACGAAAGGGTTACGGCATTCCCTGCATGTCCACCAGCCGCTGCGGCAGTACGTACAAACAGTCCAGCTCCGATAATCGCACCGATACCCAGGGCCACCAGGTTAACGGCTCCAAGGGTCTTCTTTAGTCCTTTTTCTGAATCAGCAGCCTGCGCCAAAAGAGAAGAAAGCGTCTTTTTGACAAATAAACTCATAGCAGTGGTTATTGTTAAGAAATTAGTTTAAGGTGTGTAAAATAAAGAATAATTCAAAAAACGGGGTAATTCTTTTATAATTGATTTTTTAACGGTCAAAACTTTTGAAGACCGGATATTTTTCGGATTTTCGGAGATTGTAACCCTGCTTTTCAATTATTTAGCGCTTATGGCAAAAAAGAACCGGCTCACCTTATATATATTACTGGCGATGGTACTGGGTATGACTGTCGGCTATCTGGTCCATACCAACAGTTCCCCTGAGTTCATAAAGTCTTTTTCAAAGAATATCAACCTTCTGGGCAGGATCTTTATCCGTCTTGTTCAAATGATCATCGCCCCATTGGTGTTCTCTACCCTTGTGGTAGGTATCGCTAAGCTGGGCGATCTCAAAGCTGTGGGAAGGGTAGGTGGTAAGGCGATGCTCTGGTTTATCACTGCTTCTTTGGCCTCCTTATTAATAGGTATGGTGCTGGTGAACTGGCTCCGTCCCGGTGAATTTATTGACCTGTCACATGCCGATACTGAAGGTGTGAAGGACCTGCTGGCCAAGAAACAGGAGTTCTCTCTCGAAAAATTCGTGGAGCATATCATCCCTAGAAGTGTTTTCGAAGCCATGGCTACCAATGAAGTGCTGCAACTGGTGGTGTTCTCTGTTTTCTTCGGAGTAGCTACCGCAGCTATGGGGGAAAAAGCCAAGAGCATTGTTAAGGCACTCGATACTTTTTCGCATATCATTTTGAAGATGGTGGGCTATGTGATGAACTTCGCCCCATTTGGTGTATTCGGAGCTCTTTGCGCCGTAGTATCCATGAAGGGCCTCGATATCTTCAAATTCTATTTTATCTATTTCGGATATTTCCTGATAGGTATTGCCGTGCTTTGGGCCGTATTACTAACGGTGGGTTATTTGATTTTAGGAAACAGGATGACGGAATTGCTGAAACGCATCGGCGGTCCTCTCCTCATCGCCTTCAGTACCACCAGCAGCGAAGCCGTATTCCCCAAGCTCACCGAAGAGCTGGAGCGTTTCGGCTGCCGCGACCGCATCGTATCTTTCGTATTGCCCCTCGGTTATTCGTTTAACCTTGATGGTAGTATGATGTATATGACCTTTGCTAGTCTAGCCATTGCACAAGCCTATCATGTACCTCTCGATCTCAGCACTCAATTGACTATGTTATTAGTGCTCATGCTCACCAGCAAAGGTATTGCCGGTGTACCACGAGCATCATTAGTGATAGTATTAGCAACCTGTTCTATGTTCAATATCCCACCCGAAGGTGTGGCCATCATCTTACCCATCGACCATTTCTGTGATATGTTTAGAAGTATGACGAATGTGGTGGGGAATGCGCTGGCGACGAGTGTGGTGAGTAAGTGGGAGGGAGAATTGGAGTCGGGAGTCGGGAGTATTGAATCTTGAGAGTTTAGTTATGAGTTGTAAGTAATCACTAGCGTTGCGTTATAAATCAAAGATATTCAATTGATTGTTATTTAGCTCTTTGAAATCCTGTTGTTGTACTGAATTTTCGAATAGTTGTGCTATTGGTATTTTCTCAAAAATGCTGATGCTTAACACTTGTAATATTTCATATAAAGATTGCTTTAACCCGAATTTCTTTTTTGCAATTGCGACAATCACATACGTTGATATGGCAATCCAAATTTGAGTCTTAACTGCATTCTCTGATTGCCCCCAAAAAGATTGAATTTTCAAATGCTGTTTTATCCATTTGAAGAACAATTCAATTTTCCATCTGTTCTTATACAAGCTTGCAACCTGAACGGCGGGTAATTCAAAATTATTAGTAATAAAAACGAATGTTCTATCCATTTCGGAGTCATACATTTTTATTCTTCGGAATTTTTCCGGGTAATTTCTGAATACATAAAAGTTTGTTCGCTTTAGCTTTATTATCTGGTCGCAGAGTATGGATGATTGATTATCGGTTTTTTGGGATTTTACAAGAGTAAAGCTAAAATCTTTTCTTGCTCTAGTTATAAAGTATGCACCAGATAAATGTATGCGATAAAATCGCCGAAAGTCAATGTAGCCGCGGTCTACAACATAAAAGCTATCTGCTTCG
>JBGAQE010000210.1:0-4856 GCA_044220885.1 Chitinophagaceae bacterium | reverse complement strand
GTCGGGAAGACCGGAAGAAAATACAAGTAGGGAAGTTAGGAAGGAGGGTAGTAGGGAAGTAGAAAATACAAGTAAGAGTCCGAAAGTCCGAAAGTCGGGAAGTCTGGAAGAAAATACAAGTAGGGTAGTTAGGTAGTAGGGGAGGATGGAAGGAGAAATACAGTAAACCAAAAAACAATATAAAAGGAGCTTAGTATTGAAGCACTTCAATACTAAGCTCCTTTTATATTAGATTTTTTATCCTACCCTGCTTCCCTCCATCTTTACTCCATAACTTCCCTACTCCTTAACTTGTATTTGTATTTTCTTCCGGACTTCCCGACTTTCGGGCTTTCGGACTTTCGGACTTTCGGACTCTTACTTGTATTTTCTTCCGGTCTTCCGGTCTATTCCTACTCTTTCACCAACTTCACCATCATCCTCTCCTTACTATTCACAATAACTTCAAGAATATATAATCCTGGTTTTAGTTGGCTGGTACCATCCATCATTACTTTATTGATTCCAGCTTCCAGCTTTTTAGTTTTACGCATCATCTCAATACCGGTATTATTCACTACTTTCAGTACAACTACTGATGTTTGATTTAGTTGAAGCGTAGCTACTATATCATTCTTGGCCGGATTTGGAGAAACGCTTATCATTTTTGTGGATTGGGTGTTATAGACCCTTACAACTAGTATCCTGCTGATGTTTACTTTTCCATCAAGATCAGCCAATTTCAATCTGTAATAAAGATCTTTTCTGTTGGCAGTATTTTTACCCACTTCATCTGTAAAGCTATACAGCTTTTTGGTGTTCGATGTTCCTTGTGCTTTTAAAGAACCTACCGCTTCCCATTTTGTACCGTCAAAACTTCTTTCAACTACAAATTTATCGCTGTTCTCTTCAAATGTGGTTGTCCAGGTTATTTCCACTTTACCATTATCACGATAAACACCTGTAAAGTCAACCATGCTTACTGGAAGGAAACCTCCCGAAGGGAATTGAATGGTAACGGTAGCTTCATTTGAGCAAAGGGGACTAAAACCATGATCACATATCTGATAAGTGAACTGAGTGCTGTTTCCAGTGAAACCCGGGTTGGGTGTAAATTGGAAACTATGATCAGGATTTATGGTTACGGTACCGTCTGGTGAACCAGTAATCATATAGCAATCAAAAGAATCTCCATTTGCATCATGGTCATTGCTGCATAATTGTCCTGCTGCTCTTCTTTGTGCAGTACCAGTGAAATAATCATTATTTGCCACCGGTGCATCATTACAACCCGAAGCATATAATTGAGGGGCTGAAATTAATAATTCATCAATCGCAATTCTTGTATCACCACCTGTTCCCTGGTAGTTTATGTAAACTTTGTAAGCACCAGAACCTACTGGTGTGAAAGTTTTTGAATAATTATATACAGTGGTTGCATTTACATTGCTGAATTCAATATTATCCAACTCGCTTTGTATCTCGTTTTCATGATTTACGAGATATATCTTTATCCAACGACGGGTAGGTGCTGCGAAGTTGCTGTTGAATTTGTATTTGAATGAAATACTTATAACACCAGGCACATCTAGCACAGGTGTATATATTCCACCAGAACTGGTTGAACTGGACCCTGTGCCAGAAACCATAGCACCATCTCCTTCAATTTCAGGATTCCATCCATTCTGGTTAACATCAAAATCGGGAAAACTCCAACAATGGTTTTGAAGTAGCGCTTTTACTTCAGAAGTGGTTACACCATTACGTGAATTGAATGAATCTCCTGATTGTGCAGTTGCGAGAAGAGTTGCAAACATCCCAAAGGATGCAAGCATAATGATTTTTTTCATTTTTGTAAGTTTCAGATTTGCATAATAATTAGCACTGGAGGTGGGAGGTAACCACCTGGAGATTCATGGGAAGGATAAACAGTTGCTAAAGATGTACGATCTGAAATGAGGTCAACAGGGACTTACATAGATATTGGAAAAGATATGTCAAGGGCTGAAAAGGCTAAAAACGAAAGGAAATGGATGGCAGAAAGGGCTGCCTTACGGATTGTCAGAGGATTTGAGGCTGAAACAAAAATAATAGGCAGATTCGTTTTTTGCAAGCCCGGAATCGTATTTATTTTCCCCCAATATTCGATGCTAAAACATTAAAATGCAGAATTTTACAACATCTAAGCCTATTCAGTTGTAATTTGTAAGCATAATTATCACGATGATTCCACTTATTAAGGTTAACCACCTCAGTAAAGCGTATTCCGAATTAAAGGCTGTAGATGACCTCTCTTTTACTGTAAATCAGGGGGATGTATATGGTTTTTTGGGGCAAAACGGTGCCGGGAAATCAACCACCATTCGGATGCTTCTTACTTTAATTGCCCCAAGTTCTGGCGATATTGAGATTTTCGGGATGAACCTGAAACAACACCGTCATGAAATTCTTCGGCAAATTGGTGCTGTAATTGAACGCCCTGATCTTTATAAATATCTGAGTGCTTATGAAAACCTATCTCTTTTTGCTAAAATGAGTGGTTGCAAACTTACCCGTAAGCAATTATTAGATCAGTTGGAAGTGGTAGGTCTTGAACAAAGGGCCTTCAGCAAAGTCAGAACCTTCTCACAAGGCATGAAACAGCGTTTAGGTCTTGCCGTGGCATTGGTACATGATCCTAAGCTCATTATTCTGGATGAGCCAACAAACGGACTCGACCCTCAGGGTATTGCGGATGTGAGGAATCTGATATTGCATCTTAGTCGCCATCAAGGGAAGACAGTAGTGGTATCTTCTCACCTGTTAAGTGAAATTGAATTGATAGCCGACCGAATGCTTATCATCGATAAAGGAAAGAAAATTGTTGAGGGTTCAGTAAAAGACCTTTTCGATCCTCGTTCCATGTTGGTTGAATTGGAATTGGCAAATACTTCAGAAATGCTACCTGCACTTACCACCAGCAAATGGAATTCATTTCTGAAAGAGGAGCGAAAATCAATATGGGTTTTCCAGATGGATAAAAATGATGTGCCTGCCTTTACAAAAGATATGGTACAGATGGGAGCAGGCATCATTTCTCTACAGCCTAAACATTCTCTTGAAGATTATTTTCTTTCACTTACAACCGCCAATCAGCATGTGGACGATTTTACAAATTGAGTTATACAAGATTTTCAAGAGACCAAGAACTTACATCTCATTCGCCGCTATTGCTGCTATTGTGATCCTCATTCAATTGGCACTCTATCTTGATGGAGAAAAGTACCTGAAGTTCATGTTGCAGGGTGTTGAAACAAGTTTTGATTTTGATGGAAAGATTCTTCATGGATATCTGATTTGCTTTATCATTCTGCAAACATTATTAATACATGTGCCTTTACTTATAGCCCTTGTGGGGGGCGATATGATTGCCGGTGAGGCCAATATGGGCACATTGCGATTATTGATCAGCAAACCTGTAAGCAGAACTACTTTGTTGTTAAGCAAGTTCGCAGCTACAATGGCCTATACTTTATTGCTCTTGCTTTGGATGGCTTTTCTTTCTTTAGTGATGTCAATTCTCGTTTTTGGTACAGGCGACCTTATGATCATGAAGAGTGAAGAGATCATTATCCTGAAAAGTGGTGATGTGTTGTGGCGCTATTTTGCTGCATTCGGGTTTGCAGCTATTGCAATGACTACTGTGGCGGCATTATCTTTCTTCCTGTCATTATTCGCAGAGAACGCCATCGGACCCATTGTTACAACTATGAGCGTAGTGATTGTATGTACTATTCTTACTACAATGGATCTGCCTCTATTTGCACTCATAAAACCCTTTCTTTTCACTTCTCAATCTCTTAAAACAGATGCACAGAGATTTGCAAAAATTATAACAGAGGAAAATATCAGTTACTTTGAGTTCTTAAAGCTAAAAGGTAGTAAAGACCTAATAGAAGGGGTTCTTTGATGATCCTATCAATTATCCGGGCGTATTGCGATCTGCAGGGATATTGCTTATTCATATAGTTGGTTTTGTTGGAGGTGGGATTCTAATATTCAATAGGAAAGATGTTCTGTCTTAGGTGAGTATCCTAAAATAAAATGATTTTCACGCAAAGACGCAAAGTAATACTATCGTATTGCAGGCCTCTGATTTTATTTAAGGGGCAAAGAAACAGCCGAACAGCCAATACAATAACCGCGGAGACGCGGAGACGCTGAGGGTTACAGAATAATAAATTGCAAAGCCCAAAATTACTCATGCTGTATTTTCCTGCATCTCCACTTCCCTGCGGTTAACTGTATTGGCTGTTTCTTTGCCCCTTAAATTAAAATCAGAGGCTATCAATAAAAATTATCCTTCGCGCCTTTGCGTGAAAAAATCCTCCCCGCCTTCCCGGTAACACAAAAAAAGAGGCGCGTAAACTACGCGCCTCCCACATCTTATCTATTATCTTAGAAATTATACTTCGTAACTCCTGGCACCGCCACTGGATAGAATCCATCCTCATTTGGCAATACAGGTGGAGTTGCATTCCAATCGTAGGTTTTTGGATGAAGATCAAGTCCGCTGTTGATAGCCTTATCCCATTCAATCGTTTGTCCGCTATAAGTAGCCAATCTTCCAAGTATAGAAGTCATTGAACTTTTTGCTCCATTTTCAGCATCGGCAAATTTGTACTCTCCTTTTGCAATGGCTGCGAACAATTCATCATGTTCTGTTTGATAAGGGTTGTTCTCCAATTTGGTATCGTATTGATACAAAACGTTTCCTTTCAAATCGGTGATGTTTGCAGCACCGCATTGAATTTTTCCTTTTGTACCAACAAAGAGCTCATCCACTTTGCTCATTGTACCTGGTATATGACGACACTGGCTATTAAGGATAGAGCCAT
>JBGAQE010000209.1:0-4860 GCA_044220885.1 Chitinophagaceae bacterium | reverse complement strand
AGTTAAAAGTAATAAGTAATAAGTTATAAGTGAAGTTGTAACAAGTACTTCGTATCAAATTGATCTAGTAGTGGAGCAGGAACTAACTTAAAACTTACAAAGTACAACTAAAGAGAAGTTCTAGGTAAAAAGTTATATGTTGTAAGTAATGATGCAACCACTACCTCGTGTTCACATAATCTTGTAGTGGAGCAGGGACACACTTAAAACTTACTACTTATTACGTACAACTAAATAGGAATTCAAAGAATAGTAAATAAGTAACAACTTATGAGTGCAGCCAAGAAGAAAGAGAGTTTTTTTGATAACGAAGCAGGTATCCAGGGCCAGTATAAAACATGGTTCCTTGATTATGCTTCTTATGTAATATTGGAAAGAGCAGTGCCTGCCATGGAAGATGGATTGAAGCCGGTGCAACGCCGTATTCTTCATGCCATGAAGGAAATGGATGATGGACGATTCAATAAGGTGGCCAATATCATTGGACAAGCCATGCAATATCATCCGCATGGTGATGCCAGTATCGGTGATGCATTGGTAAATCTTGGACAGAAAGACCTGCTGATAGAAACCCAGGGTAACTGGGGGGATGTTCGTACCGGAATGGAAGCAGCGGCACCCCGTTATATTGAAGCCCGCTTATCAAAGTTTGCTTTGGAAGTGGCTTTCAATGCCAAGACCACCGATTGGCAATTGAGTTATGATGGTCGTAAGAATGAGCCGGTAACATTGCCAATGAAATTTCCTCTCTTGCTCGCACAGGGAGCAGATGGTATCGCCGTAGGTTTATCAACCAAAATATTGCCTCATAACTTTTGTGAACTGATTGAAGCCTCCATCAAATACTTACGTGGAAAGAAATTTGAATTATTCCCCGATTTCCAGACAGGGGGAATGATTGATGTTACAAACTATAATGAAGGAAAGCGTGGCGGAAAGGTTCGCGTAAGAGCAAGAATCGAAGAACTGGATAAGAAGACATTGGTGATACGCGACGTTCCATATAGCGTGACTACTACACAATTGATGGAGTCGATTGTAAAAGCACACGACCAGGGAAAGATCAAGATCAAGAAAGTAACAGATTATACCGGTGCCGATATTGAAATACATATCGAACTCGCTGCAGGTATTTCTCCTGATATCACCATCGATGCATTGTATGCCTTTACAGATTGGATATTGAAATACATATCGAACTCGCTGCAGGTATTTCTCCTGATATCACCATCGATGCATTGTATGCCTTTACAGATTGTGAAGTGAGTATATCTCCCAATGCTTGTGTAATCCTTGATCAGAAACCACAGTTCTTAGGAGTTCAGGAATTACTGAAAGCATCAGCTGATTATGCAAAGGACTTGCTTAAAAGGGAACTCGAGATTAAACTGTCTGAGCTTCAAGAAAAATGGCACTATACTTCCTTAGAAAAAATATTCTTCGAAGAAAAGATATACAAGGAGCTTGAAAAGAAACATGCTACCTGGGAAAAAGTACTGGAAGCAATCGCTGAAGCTTTTGTTCCCTTCCGTAAGCAATTGCGCAGAGATATTACCCGTGAAGATATCGTGAAACTGACAGAGAAACCAGTGCGTCGTATTTATAAACTCGATATCGATGAACTGAACAACCAGATCAAAGGTCTCGAAGCAGATATTAAGCAAGTGAAGTTTCATCTCGCTAATCTGGTTGACTATGCAGTTGCTTATTACGAAGGACTTCTGACTAAATACGGAAAAGGTAGAGAGCGTAAGACAGAAATAAAACCATTTGAAGCCATTCAGGCGAAACAAGTAGCCATTGCAAATGCAAAGCTTTATGTTAACCGCGAAGATGGTTTTGTTGGAACAGGATTGAAGAAAGATGAATTCGTAGTGGATTGCTCAAATCTCGATGATATCATCGTATTCACCCGCAGGGGATTGATGAAGGTGGTTAAGGTAAGTGAGAAATCATATATAGGGAAGGATATCATTCATGTGGCTATATTCCAGAAGAATGATGAACGTACTACTTATAATATGATCTATGCCGACGGAAAAGGAGGCATGAGTTACGCTAAGCGTTTTAATGTTACAGGTATAACGCGTGAAAAGGAGTATGATCTTACCAAAGGCGATGAGAAAAGTAAGGTGCATTACTTTACAGTAAATCCAAATGGAGAAGCGGAAGTGGTGAAGATAGTATTGAGTCCGAATTGTACTGCCCGTATCAAGGAATTTGATTTCTATTTCGAAGAATTGGAGATAAAAGGAAGAAATAGCCAGGGTAACCAGGTTACAAAGTATCCTATCAAATCGGTTAAGCTGAAAGAAGCCGGCCGTTCTACCTTAAGTAACCGTAAGCTTTGGTATGATGACCAGTTCGGTCGACTGAACACTGAAAGTAAGGGGCTTTATCTGGGAGGTTTTGAAGCCGAGGACCTGATTATTGTTTTCTATAATGATGGTACTTATGAAATAACTGATCAGGAACTGACGCAGAAAATCGATTCTGAAAAACTGAAATTGATAGAGAAGTTTAATCCTGAGAAATTGGTTTCAGCTATTTATTTTGATAAGAAGAGCCTGCAGTTTAATGTAAAACGTTTCAAGATTGAAACCACTACATTGAAGAACAAATTCACTTTCATCAAGGAAGGTGAGGGCAACTATCTGGAAGCGGTTACTACTGCCGATGAACCGATACTGGCTGTTCAACAGGGTAGGGGTGACCAGATAAGAAAAGGAAAATTCAAAATTGCCAAAGTTGTGGAAGTGATGGGATGGAAAGCGGTAGGTGCGAAATTGCTGGATTATAGTAAGAGTGTGAAAATGGAATGGGAGGTGAAAAAAGGAGACCAGCAACAACCGGAACTCTTTGAATAATTCAAATAAAAAAGCCTGATTGTGAAATCAGGCTTTTTTATTTATACGAATACCCTGTTTCCGACGGCTGTATAACTTTCCCTGAAATCCTTAGGAGAAACATTCTTCTTCTTCTTGAAAATCCGGTTGAAATTGGAAATATTATTAAAGCCACAGTGATAGGCTATTTCTGCTACCGACTGATTGGTATCTATAAGCATCCTTGAAGCATGCCCGATCCGGCTTTCATTCACACAATCAACAAATGAAACCCCTGTCCTCGCCTTAAAAAAGCGACTGAATGCCGACTCAGTCATATTGGCCAGCTTTGAAACCTCGCTAAGCTTTATCGGCTTATCAAAGTTCTGGTTTATATATTCAATGGTACGTTGTACCCTTCTGCTGCTATGATAGATGGTATCATTGCTGTTAAAGGAAGCATCCGACAAAATCCGCATATTCCTTGAAATAGAAAGATCGTGTAGGATAGACATCAATTCAAGTACAGAATCAAACCCATGCTTTTTATCCAACCCTGTGATCCGCTCCTCTAATTGTATTGTTGTTTCCCTTGAGAATAGGATACCCCTTACCGATATTTCAAAAAGCTTTCTTATAAAACTCATCTGGTTTCGATGCAGGAATTTTTCATCAAACAGGTCCTTATGGAACTGGATGGTCACTTCAAATATCTTTTCACTTTTGCAGTTGTTATTGGTCCATACATGCTGAAGATTCGGTCCCACTAAAACCAACTCCAGATCATCAATCTCTTCCATATGATCCCCAATGACTCTTTTAACCCCTTTCGCGTTTTTTATAAAGTTGAGTTCGTATTCTTCGTGGTAATGTATGGGGTAGTCGAATGTCGATTTATTACGAGAAAAGATCGTAAAACAATCGGCAGTTGTAACAGGAATGATTTCTTTTAGAATATTCTTGCTCATAAGCAATCCTGAGAGTAATTGAAGTTGGTTAAAATTAGTATGTTTTCTGCATAAATAGTACTACTCTGTTTTTAATTGCAGAAATATTATAAATGGCTGATTATAAATTTTATATGACCAGTATCTGAACAAATGTGCTGCGTGGGGTCAGGAAAATATTGAATACTGCAAAAATAGTATTAATAAGGCCGGATAGGGTAAAGTAGATTTGGTTTATTAGGTATAATGAAGGTGTGGGTTGAATGTTGATTGGAGGGATGTAATGTTCTATAAAAAAGCTACCATGCTATTGCCAAGATTGCTGCTTTTGTTCATTTTGAGTCCTCTGTTTTGCCAATCGCAGGACAATCCTGTAGATCCACTGGCAACTGCTGAAACAAAAGCCTTGTACCATAATCTGAAGAAATCAAGAACAACAGGATTCCTCTTTGGTCATCAGGATGATCTTGCCTATGGCGTTAATTGGAAATATGTTAAAGGCAAAAGTGATTGTAAAACCACCGCTGGTGATTATCCGGGTATTTATGGATGGGAATTAGGACGATTAGAGCTCGACCAATCGCAAAATCTGGATGGAGTTCCTTTTGAATCAATGCGGCGTTTTATCATCAAGAGTTTTGAAAGTGGTGGAGTAATCACCATCAGTTGGCATTTAAATAATCCATTAACGGGTAAAACGGCCTGGGATCCTTCTCCAGGAACCGTGGCTTCAATTCTTCCTGGAGGTTCAAAGCATGAAGTATATAAAAGCTGGCTCGATAAAATAGCAACTTTTCTCAATAGCCTAAAAACGGAAAAAGGAGTGTTGGTTCCTGTTATATTCCGTCCCTTTCACGAACTGAATGGTTCCTGGTTCTGGTGGGGGAAGAATCATTGTACTGCCGCTGAAATTAAAGCCCTGTATCGATTTACTGAAACCTACCTGCGCAGTAATAAAAATATTCATCACCTTCTTTTCGCATTCAATACGGATAAATTCTATTCTAAGGAAGAGTATATGGAAAGATATCCGGGCGATGAATGGGTAGATGTAGTTGGGTTTGATATCTATCAGCGTACTAATGAAC
>JBGAQE010000017.1:0-40205 GCA_044220885.1 Chitinophagaceae bacterium | reverse complement strand
GAAAAATGCCAGTTAATGTCTTTAAGAAAAGCATAATCATGTTTATTAGAAATTCGAATCACCATTTCAGAACCGATGGTTTATTCTGCAATTTTTCGGTAGTGTAAAGAAACCTGAATAAGCTTACCGGATTTTTGTCTGCCGATAATTTCCGTTTCGTTTGTATGATTAGTGACAACTACTTCCTGAAGAGAAGTATAATTTATCTGCATAAATATTTTACCATCTTTTGAGCCTTGGATATCCCTTGCCAACATACGTTGGGTTGAATAACCAACCAGGCTTATTTGAAGAGTATCGTTCAGATTTTCCTCATTTATTTCAAAGCTGAAATTTCCTGATGAATCTGAAAGTGTACCAATGGGTTTGTTTAAAATTCCTATGCTTACATAGCTCAATCCAAGTTTTGACTTCTGATCAACAATGGACCCCTTCAAAACAATTAATGGCTTTGAGACTGTATTGCTGTTTTGTGAAATTGTTATTCCTGGTGCAATAAGCAAAAGCGACAGCAGGAAGGAAATAATATTTTTTCGCATATCTGGATAAGATTGTAAAAATGACTATGGGCTCACTTGCTAATGTAAGCAGTTTACCTATTGTCGACTCTTCACAATGCCAGACTGATACCCTTTTTGGATGAATTTTAACATTGCGCCTATTTATCCAACAACCTACGATGGTAGTTTATTTGTCCCAGGTGATAAGCAAGATGAGTTGCCAAATGCACGAGAAAGAATTCGGTACTAGTCTTTTCTTTAAAAACCAAAAGGGGATATTCAGAATGCAATTGATCATCAGTTATAGTATCGAGAGATTGTTCAACTATTTTCAATGTCGCTTCAATTTTAGTTATCAATTCAACTCTTGGGATATTCTTTAATGAGAACTCGAGATCCCTATTTCTAATATAACCTGATTTCCCGATTTCAGCACCAATAAACGTATTGAGATTTCCAATGAGATGAAGGGTTAGGTTGCCAGCAGAATTGGCAATATCTTTTTCTATATGCCAGATAGTAGATTCGTTTTTATACGATTCTATTTCCAACTTTAATTTATTAAGATCTCGTGTGAAGAGTGATTTCAGCGTTTCATTTAGCATAAGAAATTGATTTATGATTATGCAAAACTATTTTATTCGTTTCATTCTTGAGAAGGGGAATCCGCCACAGCCTGTTTTTGGATTTTTCCTATCGGCACTGGCTTTCTTTTCAGCTTCCTCGGCTGATTTAGCGTCGAAAACTGTAAGACAAAACCCCCATTTATAGGGTTCCATATTAGAAAACTCCATATAGTCGATTCGGGTAAAGAGATTACCGGCGCTGGGGTTATTGGCATCGTTTCGAACAAGGAGGTATTGGCCTTGAGGGCTCCATTTTATGATATGGTATTTAGCATCGGGGAGTTGAGTCCACAGGGAGTCGTTAATGGAGTATTTTATTCCATAGTCGTCGGTGAAGCGGCCTTTTATGATTGATGGGATGGAATCAGTTTTTGAGACGTTGGCTGATGCGGTGAAATGGACGAGGATCAGGGTGAGAAGCAAGGTGAATGGTTTCATTTTCGGAATTTGGATGAAAGTAGAATAAATATTGGAGATGACATCTTACCCCCCGGATGACATCCTGGGGGGTGGATGGCATCCTATACCCAGGATGTCATCCGGGGGGTAGGATGGCATCCGCAGTTGTAAAGCAAAACCCCGCCGTTGGGCGGGGCTTTGAAAGACGTTGCGGGTTGAATGTAAGTTTCCATTGGTTTGGACGTCTTCATGGTTTTCGGACTTGGACAATTTGGTTTTAACGGTGTAACTGGATTTTGACTCTTGGTTTTTCTGGTTTTGGATTTACTGGTTTTTCTTTTGGACTTGGACTCTGGAATTTTCGGTTTTTCGGATTTTGGATCAATTGGTCTTTCTAAGTTTTTCTGGATTACAATCGGCACTTTTTCAGCTGATTTGTTTAACAAAAATACACCCCTCTACTATAGCTGTCAAGCTTTTTGAGAAGGCATTTCACCAATTAAATACTATGAGTCAACTGCCATAAGTACTATTACCTAAAACGGATATACCACTGTAGTGAGCCTACTACACAGTATAAATATCCTTTTACAGTAATCAAGATTAACAATCTACTTATCACGCACACATCGGAAGCCAACAGTACCATTTCGCTCGAATCCAGGTGAAATTCTCAATAAAAACTGCCTGTAATGTAATTCCCGGGGACCGCTTTGTACATACCACCAACTACTTGATGGTTTGAAGCAAGAACCCCCTTTAAGAAGTATGTATCGATAACTCCCATTCATGTAAATATCATTCGTCAATTGCCATACACATCCCACCAAATCATATAATCCATTTGGATTTACTCCCTTTGGATAAGAACCTACAGGGTATAGATGACCGTTACCAAGATTGCAATACACTGAATCTATACCATCAATAGATGTCACTTTCAAAGTTTCTGTTATCACTTCCTCCTTTCTGGTTACTGGCTTTGATTGAACCCATGGCCATTCATTCAATGATGAAGTTTGTGCCGCATACTGCCATTCTATTTCTGTAGGCAGTCGTTTGCCCGCCCATTTTGCAAATGCCAATGCATCTTCATAACTGATATAGACTACAGGGTAGTTCTCCATTCCCGTTGGAATCTTACCACCAACCCAATGCTTCAGGAAATTCGTCTTATCTGATGGCTGATATTTTACTGCATCCATGAATTTCCTGAACTGCGAATTTGTAACAGGATAGCGATCCATGTAAAAAGATGGCATTTCAAAAACACTATCCACATCCTGTTTTGGATAAGGTATAAATTCATCTCCATGACTTTCCTTAAATATGAATTTTCCAGCAGGAATGACAACCTCATCTGCAATATTCCTACTGGCAGCAGGTGTTTTAACCACATTACTTACCCTTCTTGCAACACCTGCATTAATAGATACAATTGTTTCATCTATCAGTATATCCTTCTCGAATAATTGAATTACGAAATCACCTTCATATCTGTCGAACTTCTCGCTTAATTGGATGATATGATTTCCCGGATTCAAGATCAAAGCTTTCTTATCATATGCAGGGGCACCGGCCCAAATTTTTATTTCTGTCCCCTTTCCTGCAGCTAACGATAATTTATCACCATTTATATTGGCGATAATGGAAATTGGCAGCTGTGCTATGCAATCCACTTCTCCTTCATTATTAGTACCCAAGTATTTCTTATGAAAGGCATTTGTTTCTGCTGCAATCCATGATTTCCCATTTTCAATTTCCGGTTCAAGCAATTTATGCCTCCACAGATCTATAAAATGGGTTCCGGCAGTTGGAGTTACCTGAAACAAGTTCCCACTAAAACCCTGGGGCAGTATACTGTAGATAGTATATATCTTCTTCTCCCCTAATTGCCATTGGTTCACCCAAATACTATCAGCGATTGTCGGAATCAATGGAGTATAAACTCCATCGGTAAAATTGAATGTATTCTCCCTTAATATCCTTGAAGTGTTACCAAGATATTTATACTGTTCGGTTACCCAGGATGGCTGTCCCGGCGCAAATATATTCAGTTCCGTACCATAGCCATTGAAGAAAGAAGTGGCAAATTCCCTTTGAATAGGTTCCTTATACAATTCTGCTACACGGAATATGGCGAATTCGGGCTTGATGAATTTATTCAGGTTTAGCATAGGAACATAATAAAGCGCATTATGAACCCTTCCGGCTACAATACCTGGCATATCCTTAGGGACCGCCATTCCCTCACTATACATCACAACACCCTTACGTACTTTATCTGCTGCATCCTGTAATTCACGACTCGATTCGCCACGTGTGTCAAGAACCACCCCATCTGCTGAAGTTGCTTTCACCAGGTCTCCTATTCCAGCCAAATGCCCTTCACTTCGGGTGCTTTCGTCCCATGGATTATAACAAATAAAAAACCGGGTCTTATTACTGCGAAGACTATCAGCTAACAAACGTAATTGAGCAGTTCCTCCTGGCAGGTCACGGAATAAATCGAATTGGTTTCGCTGGTCTAGTCCTAAAGATGGCCATGTTGGCCAAATACCCAACACTTCATCACCACCATACAATTGCTTCCCTCTTTTCTCAAATTCATCCAAATGAAATTTCTTATCCTTTGCATCATAGAAGAATTTATCCCAAGCCTGAATAAGATGCATTACATAACTATGCCTTATCCATTTCAAATCCTCTCTTTGAAAAAGGGTATTATCAAATGAAGCCACATCAAAAAGCATGTTCTTCTGAAATATCACCCGTAACCCTTCCTGCCAATTGCCTTCGTAAGGAAGTATCCATCGCTTATAGGTAATAGAACCTTGAGGATATAATATAGTTTCAAACCGTCGACGCTGCCCCTTCTTTAATGAAGCCCTGTCGCGACGGGTTAATGCTGCCAGATTCAGACTGTCTTTTTTCTCAATGCAACTAAACCCAAGGTCCCAGGCATTATCTGGACAAACCACATTAACAGGTGTTTTACCTGGAATAAATAAATGGGTGCGACTCAGACCATGTTCTCCAAGTCCTGTGATATACACATGATCATTATTCACTCCAAAAGGAACCAGATTTCTTATTTCAAGAGTATCGGAAGAAGTGTTTTCTAATACTATCTGATCAAAATTCTGTGTAGCAGTTGCTGGTATTATGTAGCAATGTAATTTTTTATCAATCCATTCTTCTTTATGAAAAACCTGGAAAGTAGTTTTATTTATCTCTATGCTGAAAAGGGGATAATTGTTCTGCGCAATCAGGATATTGCTGATTATAAAAGCAATACTTGCAAGTAGAAATTTTCTCATGGCCAATCTTGGTTTGTAAATCGAACGGGAAGCTACAATGAAAGTAGGGAAATCCTTTGGGCCTTTTACATGATTGTGCAAACAGCGTTCTGACAATGGTACTCTGGGCTCTCGCAGTGTCCCCTTCTTACTTCATAACTGTGGTAGTTGCAGTGCGGGAGACACTGCGACGGTCTCCGGAAAAGGAGTGCTAAAAAAATGGTCTTGAAGCTACACAACAAAACCTTAAACCCTTAAACTCTTAAACCTTAAACTTATTGAACTTCTTGAACATCTCGAACCTTACTGAGGCACCCCACTTTCTGGTACAAGACGCTGCCCCGAACTTCCCAATATCCACCACTCACTGAAGTCCTGCTTGGCCGTCATTCCGTTTTTACCTATCTGGTATCCTGTTTTCTGATAGATACGCACCAGTTTTGAAGTATAGAATCTTTCGAGATTCTGATCCCACCATAGTTCTGAAGTTCTCAGCGTATCACCGTTTTTGCGGTTAATGACTACAACACTATCTCTCAATAAAACTTTGCGTTCAAATTCAAAATGACGGGCATACATGGCATCCAGGGTGCTTTCAACCGAGTACTATCATCATAGAAGTCAACATGCAGGGTTTTGGGGAATTCAACATAAGGTGAATCGGCCATATAGCGCTTCATGTAAGGAGCGGTGAGTTTTGCCTTAACCTTTGCCCCCTGGCTCAGGTAACTTTCAACCGTAAAAGCCTCTTCTACTGCAGTCTTCTTTACAAAGAAGCTATCAACCACTACCGGATCGTTTTCACAGGCAGTAATAAAAAAGCAGCTTCCAAAAAAAGCTGCTATTATATACGGGTATCGTTTACAGATACTGAACATGTATTAATTGTACTGGCGTTTGATGAACCAGATATCACTCATGGCTAATCCTACGCTAATCTTGAAAAAATTCTCTTTTACCAGATTTGTTTTTGAACCACGTTGTCCAAATTCAATGGCAGTATTGATGATACTGAATTGATTGGTATAAGCCACCCTGCGCATTGGCAATGCTGCTCCGAAAGAAATGGCCCATTTCTTAAGATCTCCATCAACACTGATATAATCCTTACCATATGAAAATCCTCCTCTGTAAGCCACATTGCTCCAATAACTTTTACCAGCAGCTGGAATCAATTGACCACCTAAGCGTAGTTCCCAGCTATCCTGCACGTTGTCTTTCTCACCAAAGAAAGTATACTTAGACCATTGGGTAGTGAGGTAATCAACGCCTATTTGCCAGCGGCCTAAACGATCAATGATAAATCCTGCACTATAAGAACCTGGAAGGTTTACGGTACCCTTGGTTCCTTTTTCAGCATAAACGCTATCGATAGTATAGTTTGCGTCGTTGGCATCGAAACTATAAGTTTCGCGGATCAGGTCACGGGTACCTTTCACTTGCTGCTCCCAAGAGCCCTGAGCACCTAAGCGTAATACCGTTTTCTTATTTAAGTTGAAATAATATTGCACCCCTGCATTGAATACAAAACCGCTATAATTGGTTTTGCTTTGGTGATTGCTTTTGTAATAAGCAACTGTATCGTTATTAAAAGCTCTTCTTGTACTGTAATCTTTTGATCCGAAAAGATATCCGGCATTTATACCTGCAGTGAATTTTCCGATGCGGAAACCTGTTCCGGCAAAAACCTGCTGCGCTCCACCCGAACCTTCAAAAACAGTAGAGATGCTATCATTAATAGTTCCGGTTATCAATCTTTCGTTGCGTAATACTTTGTAATTGATTCGGGTCATTGGACGTAATCCGAATACTAAACCCCAGCCACCTTTCTTTTTTAAAGGAATCCCAAGATTCACGTATGAGATATTCGGGCTGGCATTCGAAAATTTCCGAACAGGGTTTAAGGAACGGATGGCCAGACTATTCACTTCAAGGCCGATATCGTAAGTAACCGACTGTAATTGGCCGTAAGAAGCAGGGTTTAAAAAATTTACTGATTGGAAGTCGGCATAAGCGGTAGCTACCCCTCCCATGCCTCTATTCAGGATGTTTTGGTTGGACAAAATATCTCCTAAACCATATCTGGAGTAAGGGGAGTTGATATTTTGGGCGCTTGCCTGAGAGACAACACAAACGCAAATCACCGCTAACACGTTGATTCTCTTAGACATTATTGAACTCACTAATTGCATACAGTCCTTTGTAGATTAAATTGGGGTCTGCAAATATCTTGTTTTTCAAATGATAGACAAAATAGGGTGCATCCCCCCCGGTTAAGAGCACGTTAAAGTTCCCGTAACGCTCGGCATAAGCGTCGATAGTTCCGTCGATTTCCTTTGCCATTCCCAGAATTACGCCGCTGAGTATGTTGGTTCGGGTGTCGTACCCCACCAAAGGGAAATTCCAGTCCTTTTCCACCAATGGAAGAAGGGCGGTGAAGGTATGAAGACTTTTGAAACGCATTTCCATTCCGGGAGAAATACCTCCTCCCAGAAATTCATGGTATTTATTGACAAAATTGTAGGTAATGGCCGATCCAAGTCCTACAACCAGGTTATTCATGCGGGGAAAGAGGTCTACGGCGGCTACCACGAGGCCCAAACGGTCGGCCCCGATGGTTTCAGGTTTGCCGACAGGGCTTGTAATAGGTAGTTTAGAATGATGATCCAGAAGATGGAAGCGGCTGGAACTGGCCAAAAGGCCGTTTATTTCCGGATTATGCTTAATTACTGACGAAAGCAAGGTTTTTGCCGGTTTGTATTTCTCCAAAATGGCCAAAATGGTACTGGTAAGGTCATTTTCCAAAACAATCACATCAAGCAGTTCTCTGCCATCAAATACGGCACATTTAAGCCGGGTATTTCCAAAATCAAAACAGAGGGTGATTGAAGGCACTATACTATGATTTTATTTGGGCAGCAAGATAAGACTATTCAGCGGGGGCTATACATCGAGGTCGAAAGTGGAGAGATTCCTGAAATGTCCATTCAGTTTCACTTTTTCCTTTAATGACTCCATTTCCATCAACATAGGCAATACTTTCTGAAGATGACGCTTTAGATATTCCTGCCTTTGTATCTCTTTCAATAAACCCAGAACCTCATATTCTTCTTCTAAAGACAAACCTGCATGATGGGCTACATCATAAGAACGCAGTTCGTTTTCAGGCTTCTTGAAATCTTTACTGATGTTTAATAAGCGATGTAATTCCTTAACTCCTTTCACTACCACTTGCATCAATTCTCTGCTGCCTTCTCCAATTGAATTGTCGGGATAATTAACAATGGCCCCATTATATAATTTGTCAGGAACCGATTTAATGATTTCCAATATTCTGAACACTTCCAATCCTTCTGTCCTGATATCCATTTCCCCATTATCATAGGTTTGTACAATTTCCTTTAAGGTTACAAGGGTTCCCATATCGCTAACCTTATTATTTATAACGGTTGGAATACCAAAAGGCTTACCACTTTCTTTACAGTCATTAATCAATTGCTTATATCTGGGTTCGAAAATATGCAGGTGCAACTTTTCGCCGGGATATACAACAATGCCGAGGGGGAATACTGGGATGAAGTTGGTCAATGTATGAACTGTTTAATTGGGATAATGCAAATGTACTAAGCAGACCGCTTTCTCAGGATTACAATTTTACCATTCCTCTTAACCAAACAGCTTATTTTTTCATTCGCCCTGCTTACTGCATCTTTGTAAAAATTAGCAAATGAAAATTTCGGGCTTTACCATCATCAAGAATGCTGTCATTAACGACTACCCTGTGGTGGAGGCCATTACTTCAATACTACCTGTAGTTGACGAAATGATAGTGGCTATTGGTGATAGTACAGATGCTACAGTAGACCTCATCAAATCCATTCCATCCGATAAAATAAAGATTGTTTACTCTACCTGGGAGCCGGGAATCAATAAAGGAGGAGCCGTGTTAGCGGTAGAAACAGATAAGGCCTTTAAACATATTTCACCCGATAGCGACTGGGCTTTTTATATCCAGGCAGATGAAGTGGTTCATGAAAAATATCATGCAGTTATAAGAGCTACAGCGGAAAAACATGTTGCCGATAAAAGGGTTCAAGGGCTGCTATTCAATTATCTTCATTTTTATGGAACCTATGATTATGTAGGTGATAGCAGAACCTGGTATCATAAAGAAATCCGTATCATCCGTAATAATCCCGAAATAAAAGCTTTCCGTGATGCACAGGGTTTCAGGATTGATGGCAAGAGATTACCCGTGAAACAAGTGGATGCTTATGTGTATCATTATGGATGGGTGAAAAGTCCAAAGCAGATGCAATTGAAACGCAAGCATTCGCTCGAGTTCTGGAACGACCGTCAAGATCTGAAGAAAGAAGTTGATGCTGCAGAAATCTTTGATTACAATGAATTCGATTCTTTAGTGAAATTTACGGGCACTCATCCATCAGTAATGAAGGAAAGGGTGGAGCATCAGAATTGGAATATAGAATTGGATATCAGCAAGAAGAAATTCAGTTTTAGCGACAGACTACTCTATTGGATTGAGAAGAGAACCGGATGGCGTTTATTCGATTTCAAGAATTATAAGATCATTTAATAAATTATCCGCCTCAAAGTATTTAAGATAAGGCATGCAAAAAGACTGGCTACATACTATTCAGAAAGGAGATCACCGTTCCATTGCAAGAGCTATTTCTCTTGTAGAAAATGAAGCAGAAGGTAGTCAGCAGCTTCTGACCTCCTTACCATCAACCACCACTTCAAAAATTGTAGGTATCACCGGATCGCCGGGTGCAGGGAAAAGCACATTAGTAGATGCACTGATTGCAGAATGGGTGAAGGCTGGTAAAAATATTGCAGTACTCTGTGTTGATCCTTCTTCTCCGTTTCATCTTGGAGCCTTATTGGGGGACCGTATCCGAATGAGTGAATGGTACAATCATCCGCAGGTATTTATCCGCTCATTGGCAACCCGTGGTTCATTGGGAGGATTACACCCCCGTATACTTGAAATCACGAGTTTATTGGCAGCGGCCCCATTTGATTATATAATTGTTGAAACTGTTGGTGTAGGACAAAGTGAAATTGAAATTGCCGGATTAGCCGATGTAACTGTTGTGGTAGTGGTGCCTGAAGCAGGTGATGAAGTACAGACCATGAAAGCAGGTATAATGGAAATTGCAGATGTATTTGTGGTAAATAAAAGTGATCGTCCCGAAGCAGATCATTTTGTAAAGAATCTTCGAATGATGCTGGCTCCGGCATTCAACACAACTAATTACGAAATTCCTGTTTTAAAAACAGTGGCATCACAACAGTCTGGTATAGTTGAATTAGTTACTGCTATTGAAACACATCTTCAGCGTCAGCTGCAACCCCAACGAAGGCTATGGCTGCTTACTCAGAGGGCCTGGCAATTGATTCAGGCGAAGAGAATGAAGGATTTGGATAAGAGAGAGCTTCAAGTGAAGATTGCTAAGCAATTGGAAAATGGAGTTTTTAATTTGTATTCATTCATTCAGGATTTTTAATTTTTCACGCAAAGGCGCAGTGATAACCGGGAAGACGTGAAGTTCTTTTTCACGCAAAGACGCTAAGGTTAAATACTGTAGTTTGACTCTCTGTGTTTGCTTTAAGGCGCTAAGGGTCGCTGCGCGACAAATACATCTCACCGCAGAGACGCGGAGACGCAGAGGTCGCTGAGATTGTTTTCTTTTTTTCTCCTTTGACCTCTTAGCATTGTATTCGTCGCGCAGCGACCCTTAGCGCCTTAAATTAAATTCAGAGGCTGTGAATTAAAACAGTATTACGTTGCGTCTTTGCGAGAGAAAAAACTTCTCGTCTTCCCGGTTATCCCTGCGTCTCCGCGTCTCTGCTGTGAAAAAAAAAACCCTATTCAAAGTCGCAACCAATCGGTGCCCCGGGAGGAATCGCCGCATGTTGCGTTGGTTTTGCTTTCTCAGGAGCTTTCATTCTTTCAAGGGCTAAAGTGTATTGCCCAAGAAGCTGCGTATCAGTTGTAGTTTTCTTTTGTTCTTCAATATAAGTTTTCAGATCTGCTAATGATTTCTGTACAGCAGCTCTTGCAGGGAAAGAAAGGCTTTCATCAATACTAGAAGACAATAGATATGTCAGGAGAATCTGTTCTGTTTGTAATTGAACCAATTTATACATACCATCTTTCTTGGAAGACTTCCAGGTGGCATCCACTAATCGGTCAAGCATATCTGATAGTCCGAGGCCGCCATTGGCTTCAAACTGAACCATTCTGCTCAACCTTTCATTATTGAAGAGAAAAGATAAGGGAAGGTCTGCTGCAGTTTCAGCAGGCGCCAATGCATCAAATGCCAATCCTGTTCTTTTCTTGAAAAGTTCTCTTGTGAAATCATAGCCTGCTGGTCTGGGAGGAATTAATGATACTATATTACTCGGCAATACCAAAGCCTGTGGCTTTATACAATCTATCACTGCATCAAGTGCTTCGGATTGAACTTTACGGGGAAGGGCCGCTGTCACTAATTGTCCATCCCCTCTTAAGGCATAGGTATAATTCATACCCCCTACCAATTTGGTTACAGCTTCTATCTGATAACGATGATAAAGATATACGGGTACTAACACATCTTCCAGCATAGCCATTGGTGTACCTGGACGAATATCCTTTTCACCGAATTGTGATAAGGCTTTTGATCTCACTTTCATCACTTCTTTCAATTCATCTACTGCATTTGCACCATTGTCCCAGAGATGCGCTTGTGGATGAAATCCACCCGGAGCTCTTGCATCCCTATCACTGATAAACTGAAGACCTTTTTTTGTGGCATCAGTCAATATCTTATTTAATGCGGCTGATTCATTTACAGGAACAGGAAAATCCTGATAGCCCCAGGTGATGGCTACCTTATCCCATTCACCAATCTTATTATCGTAAGCATTATTGAGGTCAATATCACCTGAGCGATTTACCCTTACTAATGGATGCGGATAATCCATCACACTTCCTCTGTTGTTTACACTGGATGCATAATTATGCATCAATCCGAGGGTATGGCCCACTTCATGTGCCGACAATTGTTTTAGTCTTTCCAACGCCATCTTCAGCATCTTGTCATTGGCAGGAATTCCTTTTTCAAATGGTGCCAATAAACCCTGTGCAATAAGATAATCCTGACGAACGCGCAAAGAACCGAGGGAAACCTGTCCTTTTATTATTTCTCCTGTGCGTGGATCAACAACAGAAGCACCATAGCTCCAGCCACGGGTGGATCGATGTACCCAGTTGATCATATTATATCTTATATCCATCGGGTCAGCAGAATCGGGCAACACTTTTACCTGAAAAGCATCTTTATATCCGGCTGCTTCAAAAGCCTGGTTCCACCAGGAAGCACCTTCCAGAAGAGCAGAGCGAATTGGTTCTGGTGTTCCGTTATCCAAATAATAGACAATCGGTTTAACAGCTTCACTAACTGCTGCAGTTGGGTTCACTTTCTGTAAACGGTGTCGGATAACAAAATACTTGTCAATCGGCTCTGCTACCGGCGTACTATAATCGAAATAAGAGGTCGGTATAAAGCTGGACCGGGGATCGAATACTCTTGTCTTGAATCCTGAGTCTGGCAATTGTACTAAAGAATGATGGAGACGCAGGGTTATGGCTTCTGTTGACGGAGCAACTGATTGCACCATAGCACCAGCAGAACCGTCGGCATTGGTGAAACTGATAGTCACTTCAATCTCCGTATTTAAAGGGAAATTCTTTGTCCTTGGCAGGTATAAAGCACTTCTTGTTTTGTCAAACGTAAAATTTCCTTGCTGTGCCCTTCTTAATCTGTTTGAAACCTGCATGGCATCACGTAAAAGGAAATCTGTGGCATCCACTAAAACAGTATTACCTGTTGCTGCTTCTACAGTAAAACCCCATATAACCGATTGAGCGAAGGATTGATCAACAGCTCTTTTTTCGGCAGGGTCTTTAGAAGTTGCCCGATAGGAATAATTAGGTTGGACCAGCAAGAGCTTTCTTCCAACTTTAGAAAAACTTACTACTTTTCCACCACCCATTAATCCTCGGTCGAGACCAATATCATTTGATCCCAAACCTGCCGGCAATGAAGTTGCATATAGGAATTCAGTATCGAAACGGTTTACTTCGAGCCAGCATTTTCCCGTGCTTTCATCCCAATAATAATTGAAAAAGCCTTCCACTTTTTGGAGGGATGCAGTCTTTTCTTCGATGGTAGGAAGTTTCTGAGCAAGAAGTGCTGATGGCAGTAATAATAGCAGGAAAACGATACGATACATGTGCAGCTGGTTTTAGCTGCTCAATTTAAGGAATGTACTACAGTAAAAAATCAGGCGTCTCGATTACTGTTATACCAGCGATAGCCGATATATCCCATTAAGGCTAAAGGAACGAAAGCCAGGTAGATGATGGCTCCGTTCAGGGCTTTGGCTGGCTTCTCTCCTAATTGCTGGGCTGTTTTTGTACAAATAGAGCATTGCGCTTCAGCCTTTTCAGGAGCTAAAAAGTAAAAAGAAAAAAGTAAAAAAAAGGTAAATAGCTTCCTTAGCATTGAGTTCGTTGTTGATGCAAATTTATAACGAAAAAGGACAGATAATGGTTCTGTTCATCTTTAAATTAACCTTATTGGGAAATTAAGGGGCGGGAATCTCTTCTTCCTTGAAAAAGATGCGTTTACCTCTGGCTTTTCCTGTATTAACCATCTCATCTGCACCAGCCGATGGACCACCAATCCTCAAAACAGCATCACAATGATCGATCAGGCGGATAGCTACCGGGTGGAAGATTTCGTTGAAAGCATCATCCCCTATTTCTTTTGAACCTGCTTCTTCAATCAGAGGAAGGGCATACCACTCTCCCATCACAGGTAAATGTCCCATTCTATAGATTCTAAGAGAAGCGGAAGTCATGGCTTTTACATTCGCTTCAATCTTAACAGGATCATCTCCGGTGCCAGAACGATAAGGCCCAGCGACCAGGATCATCAGTGATTTGCCTTGTGACATAGAATAAGTTTTGACAAAAGTATCGGGGTAGGTGTAAAAGAAAAAACCGTTCCTACCAAAGGTGGGAACGGTTTCAATATATTAACTGTTTATTAGTTAACGGCTTCTGTTTGCATGCGTTTCGCTTGCTTCTTTCTTTCTTCTTCGTCCAAAATCACTTTACGCATCCTGATGAAGTTTGGAGTTACCTCAATACACTCATCGAACTGGATGTATTCCATACACTCTTCCAAAGTAAGAAGGGTTTTTGGAGCAATCTTGGTGGCATCATCGCTACCGCTTGCACGGTGGTTGGTCAATTTTTTACCTTCCGTTGCATTCACTACCAGATCACCTGGTTTGATATGCTCAGCAATGATTTGACCAGCGTAAACATCTTCTCCTGGATCTACGAAGAAAGTACCACGGTCTTGTAATTTATCGATTGAATAACCGGTAGTCTTTTCTGTATTCTTAGAAAGCAATACACCATTGTTACGACCAGGAATTGGTCCTTTCCATGGTTTGTATTCGCTGAAACGGTGTGCCATTACAGCTTCACCAGTTGTAGCGGTAAGCATTTGGGTACGAAGACCGATCAAACCACGTGAAGGGATTTCGAATTCGAGGTGCTGCATTTCACCTTTGGTTTCCATGATCAGCATCTCACCTTTACGACGGCTACAAAGGTCAATTACCTTACTGGCGAATTCCTGAGGAACATCCACTACCAGTACTTCATAAGGCTCACATTTCTTACCATCGATTTCTTTCACGATAACCTGAGGTTGACCTACAGTCAGCTCATATCCTTCACGGCGCATGGTCTCGATAAGGATACCCAGGTGAAGGATACCACGACCGTATACCATGAAGCTATCTCCTTCATCGCTATCCAATACGCGGAGAGCGAGGTTCTTTTCAGTTTCTTTCATCAAACGATCACGAAGGTGACGGCTGGTAACGAATTTACCATCGCGGCCATAGAATGGTGAGTTGTTGATGGAGAACTGCATGTTCATGGTTGGTTCATCCACACTTATCACTGGTAATGCTTCCGGGTTTTCAGCATCAGCGATAGTATCACCGATATTGAAATCTTCGATACCAACAACAGCACAAAGGTCACCGGCAATTACTTCGGTAACTTTTTTCTTGCCCATTCCTTCGAAAACATAGAGTTCACGAACTTTTGTCTTTCTGATAACACCGTCGGCTTGCATAAGAGCTACCGGTTGGTTTTCGCGGATCACACCACGACCAACTTTACCTACAGCGATACGGCCGAGGAAAGAAGAGTAGTCGAGAGAAGTAATCTGCATCTGAACTGTACCAGTGCTTACTTTTGGCTCCGGAACATATTGGAGGATACCATCCAGCAATGGATCGATTCCTTCACATTGTTCGTTCTTATTGTTGAACCAACCGTTCTTACCTGAACCATAGAAGGTAGGGAAGTTCAATTGCTCTTCAGTAGCATCGAGATTGAAGAATAATTCAAAAACAGCATCATGCACTTCATCGGGGCGGCAGTTAGGTTTGTCAACCTTATTGATAACCACAATTGGGTGCAGGTTAAGCTGCAATGCTTTTTGTAATACGAAACGTGTTTGAGGCATTGGTCCTTCAAATGCATCCACGAGCAGGATAACACCATCGGCCATTTTCAATACGCGCTCCACTTCACCACCGAAGTCGGCGTGGCCTGGAGTATCGATCACATTAATCTTAACGTCTTTGTAGATTACGGCAGCGTTCTTACTAAAGATAGTAATACCTCTCTCCCGTTCAAGATCATTGCTGTCCATGATCAGCTCACCGGTTTCCTGGTTGTCGCGGAAAACCTTGGTGGCATGTAAAATCTTGTCAACCAGGGTTGTTTTACCATGGTCAACGTGGGCAATGATGGCGATGTTGCGAATATTCATTTGTAATGCTTTGGGCGGCAAGCTGTTAGCAGTTGGCTAGCGACCTATATGGCTGATAGCTGACGGCTAAAAGCCCGGCGCTGATTTTGGGAGCGCAAATGTACGTTAAAATACCCGACAGGACAAGTTAAGATTAGAATAAGGAAACCCGTGCTTACTGGATGGCTTTAAGCCAGTGGGTTAGGATCCGATTCTGTTTAATCAATCTTGCTACCAGTTCGTGGTATTTTAACAAAATGAGCTAAAAATCATACTTCTAATAGTAACTGCTTAGTACCTTCATGGTCCATTATCCAGAGAAATCAGGAACCTATTTCATTTACCTTATCAACCTATAATTATGAAATACAGTAACTGGAAAATCTCCCTGCTGTTAGCCATGTTCTGTTTTGGCGTCAGCCTTTCTTCTCAAGCACAACTTCTAAAAAAACTTAAAGAAAAAGCCAATCAGGCTGCAGAAAAAGTACTCGACAAAAAAGTGGATGAGGCTGTTGGTGTCAACAATGGCAATAACAGCAATAATGGTACCGGAGGTACTGGAAGCAATAGTGGTAACGGAAAAATGAGTAACAAAGGAGGTGGTGGATTAAAAAACAGTACCCCACCAGATGTAATGGCACAGATTGCGGATGCTGAAAAAGCGCATACTGCGAATAATCTGAATGATGCCCGCTACTCCATTCAACAAGCATTGATGGGTGTGGAAATTCAATTGGGTCGCGAAATACTTGCTTCCCTACCTGCCAAAGCAAACGGTATGGATAAGGATACTGCAAAGAACATTGTGATGAGTAACCAGTGGGGCTGGAATAATATGACCATCCAAACGGTATATAATCAAGCTCCCGACAAACAAATGACCATTTCGATTGGAAACAATACGATGTATGCAGGGATGGTGACTGTGTTTTTTGCAAACAGTGGTTATACGCAGGCGAATGACAAAAACCAGAATATGAAGCAAACCCGATTGAAAGGGTATAAAGCTATTATTCAATATGAAGACAGCAAGGGATATACGCTGATTGTACAATTAGGACAGAGTTCATTGATAGTTTGGGAGTGCGTGAATTTTGCCAGTGAAGATGATGTGATGAAGACCGCCGAACTTTTTGATGTAGACGGAATCAAGAAAATGATGGGAGAACAATAACCATCAGGCAAACATTCCTTTTTTCATTTCAAAACTCAAACACATGAAACGTATACTATTTACCATATTCACTTTAACATTCGCAAGCAGCATCTCTTTTGCACAAGACTTTACAAAAGACATAACTACTGCTAAAACTTCTTACTCTGCTGGCAAACTGGAAGATGCTCATTTTGCCTTACTGCAAGCTCTTCAGGAAATAGATATCAAAATTGGAGAAGAAGTACTGAAACTTTTACCATTACAGATAGATACATTGAAATCGAATCCTAAAGAAGATAATGTATCTGGCAGCAGTGGTTATATTGGAACCACTATACACAGAACCTATGGAACAGTAAGGGGCAGTGAAATAACGATCATCACTAATTCTCCTATGATAGGGTCCATAAACGCATTGTTGAATTCTCCATTGATGGGTGGCATGATGAGTGATGGTAAAACCAAAATAGTTAAAGTTCAAGGCTATAAAGCGAGAATGGAAAAGAGCCCTATGGATAATGGCACGAATAACTATTCGATCGATATTCCGATGAATAATTCCCTGATAACAATTAAGATGAATAACAGTACCGATACGCAGATACTGGATGTTGCGAATAAGTTGGCGTTAGGGCAGATTGCGAAGTTGATACAGTAACCCCCCGACCCCCTAAAGGGGGAGCTAGGTCGATCATACACTTTTCCTAGCTCGCTTTTATTGTATATTAAGTTTCAAAGTTCCATGTGTTCAAGAAGTTTTCAGGTCGAAGCCTCATCACTATAAAATGCTATTGGTTTTTGTGTTACACATAGGTCCTTTGGAACCTATTGAACTTTTGGAACATGAATAATTCTGCCAACCATTTAAATTGAATGATTGGCCTAGCTCCCCCTTTAGGGGGTCGGGGGGTTAAACCCTCACATACATCTTCTTCCTATCCATCCACCATCCCACTACCCAGCAAGTCATCATCCACCACAGAGCGAATAACAGGGAGCCGATATAGGGACCTGCATGTTTGAAGATATTGGTGTATATCCATGAAACGGCATTCAGTTTTCCTATTGGAATTGACCAGAGAATAACGAGGCCAATTTCACTGAGCAGGTAGATGAATAATGGGTTCTTCCCGAATACTTCGAAGAAAGAGGACCATTTAATTATTTTCAGGAAATCGGTGATATAGATTATAAAAGCAAGAATAACCAGATCAAGTCCTACTGTATATAATACAAATGAACTGGTCCATAATTTTTTATTGATAGGGAAGCTGCTATCCCAGAAATAGGCAAAGCAAATAGCTGCAAAGCCTGCCATTAATAGATGCGTCAGTCCTTCGTAGGTTTTCCCTTTTTGCTGAATATATTTTCCTGCCAGATAACCGAATACCACATTACCGATTGCGGGTAATGTGCTCAATAATCCTTCAGGATCAAATCCAATTCCTTCACCATGGTAGAGATGTTTTTCACCGATCAGCCAGGTATCGAGTTTCAGTACGGCATTTCCTTCGAGAGACAGATCACCCCAACCATTCAGTAAAAACTTATACGCTACAAGGAATAATAAAGTAAGGATAATTACCCAGCGGGTAGAAAGGTAATAGATCATCAGGGAAGCGATACCGTAGCAAAGGGCGATACGTTGTAATACACCGAAAATCCTTGTTTCTGCGATGGGTTTCAAATGCCAGGCACCTGTTTTATCGGGAGCAAAAAATGGGAACCAGTACATCAGATAACCTAGCAGGAATATTATGGCAGTTCGCTTAAGTATTTTCCAGAGCACTGCAGATTGAGGAAGTCCTGCCCATTTCAACATCACAAAACTCATGGCATTACCAACAGCGAAAAGGAAGGAAGGGAAAACGAGATCGGTTGGTGTGAAACCATGCCAATTGGCGTGAAGAAGCGGAGCGAAAGTAACACTTGAATCGCCAGGGGTATTCACAATAATCATGAAGCAAATGGTCATACCTCTGAAAATATCAAGGGCAGGAAATCGTTGTGAGGTGCTCATATCAGTTGGTTATAGTGCCGAATATAGCAATAAAATTCGGCCTGTCAAGGCGTTACTCCAGGCGCTATTTTAAAAATATAGCCTTCAATATTCTATTGAACCAAATACATATTATCCCAACCAATAAGTATATTGGGGTCGTAAATAAGTCAACGACTGCTACCAAAACCATAGACATGAACAGAAAGAAATTATGGCTTATAATCCCCCTTTTGCTATTGATTGGTTATTTGATGGGGCCTCGTCCTTCTGCTCCTCAATACAAAATGGAAATGCCTGTAATACCAGAGCAGCCACAAGCCTTAGAGAAATATATCTCCGACAATGAGTCTTTACATAAAATAAAGCCAGACAATGAAGCAAGGATAGTTTGGGATAATGATTCATTGAAAAACAAGACTGAATATGCCATTGTGTATCTGCATGGTTTTTCAGCTTCGCAAGAAGAGGGCGATCCTGTACACAGGAATGTAGCCCGAAAATTCGGTTGCAACCTCTATTTGTCTAGATTATCCCAACACGGCATTGATACGGTAGATGCTATGCGAAAATTAACGGTTGATGGTTACTGGGAATCGGCGAAGGAAGCACTTGCCATTGGAAAACAATTAGGTCAGAAAGTTATATTGATGGGCACTTCAACCGGTGGCACCAATGCGTTGCAATTAGCTGCGGCTTATCCAAATGATGTGGCGGCATTGGTATTATTATCGCCCAATATTGCCATCAATGACCCTAATGCCTGGTTATTGAATAATCCCTGGGGACTTCAGATTGCAACCATTGTTAAAGGAAGCAGATATATTGAGACAGTTGACCAGCGGGATATCTACAAAAAATATTGGTATTCCCGTTATCGTTTGGAAAGTGCTGTTGCATTGGAAGAGATGCTTGAGACTTCGATGACCAAAGAGACTTTTGAAAAGATCACTCAGCCTACGCAAGTATTATATTATTTTAAGGATGAAGTGCATCAGGACAGTGTTGTAAAGGTGGATGCCATAAAAAAGATGTTTGAGCAATTAAAGACAAGTGCTGATAAGAAAAGAAGTCTGGCATTACCAAATACAGGCGATCATGTGCTTGGTTCTCCGATTAAATCGGGTGATGTGGCAGGGGTTGAAGCTGCTATTACATTATTTATGGTGGAGGTATTGGGACTTAAACCGAGATAATTCTCCTGATTACAAGACCTGATTAAACTCGAGTCTTTCGTTATCGGGTCCCAGTATATTAAAAAAGCGGCATCCATTTTTCCAGAACTGAAGGAATACGGGGGCGGGTTCGATGATTCGATAACCGGCACTGGAGAGGGTTTTATATACTTCATCTATATCCTGAACATCGAACGCAACATGGTCAACATGACCATCTTTTCTTGAGGCAATTTCCTGTAATGTTTTTCCTGGCATTTGATAGAGTTCAATGATGATGCTGTTTTGTTGCATCATGATACAGGTTCCTTTTTCGCCATTGTGGAGGAAGGGGGCTTCCATTACGTTTTCAAAACCAAGGTTGGAGTAGAATGTTTCTGAGCGACGGATATCGGTTACGGGGATACCGATATGCTGGATGGCTTTGAGAGGGAGTTGAATGGGTTTTTCCATGGTGTAAATATACAACTGGAGATGTCATCCTACCCCGGATGCCATCTGAAGATGCCATCTTACCCCGAGGATGACATCCGGGGGTAGGATGGCATCCGCAGTTGTAAAATACAACCCGAAATTTCTTTAACTTACCCTCAAATGCTTGCTTTATGCTTCAATCCTTTATAGCCGGTATCGGCATGTACGTACCCAAAAACGTAGTTACCAATAATGATCTCCTAAAATACATGGATACCAGCGACGAATGGATTCAGGAAAGAACAGGTATCCAGGAACGTCGATATGCTCACAGAACAGAAGAAACCACTACCACCATGGCAGTGGAAGCAGCTAAAAGATAGCCATTGAGAGAGCTGGCATTACTCCCCAGGACATAGACTTCATTGTTTTCGCTACCCTATCTCCCGATTATTTCCCGGATGTGGGGTGCTTTTACAACGTGCCCTCAAGATGAAAGAAATAGGAGCTCTCGATATCCGAAACCAATGCAGCGGATTTGTATATGCCCTAAGCGTTGCCGACCAGTTCATCAAAAGCGGGATGTATAAAAACATATTGGTAGTTGGCAGTGAAAAGCATTCGTTCGGACTGGATTTCAGTACCCGGGGAAGAAATGTAAGCGTGATATTTGGTGACGGCGCAGGCGCTGTAGTGCTGCAAGCAAGTCAGGATAACAACAGGGGAATACTCAGTACACATCTTCATAGCGATGGAGAAAGTGCTGAAATTCTGGCAATGTACAATCCAGGGACTCATGCCAATCATTGGACAGCCGATCCGGTTGCCGCATTTGATGATGCTGAAATAGGTCAGATGTTCATGAGCCACCAGATGATTGATACGGCGCAGAATTTTCCAAATATGGATGGTCCGGTTGTTTTCAAAAAAGCAGTGGTTAAGTTCCCTGAAGTAATTATATTCTGAGCACCTTACACCCGCCGACCTTCAGCTGCTAATCCCACATCAAGCCAACTTGCGAATAGCCCAATTCGTTCAGCAAAGACTGAAGCTTCGCGATGATCAGGTGTATAACAATATCCAGAAATACGGAAATACAACAGCTGCTTCTAAAAAGGATAGCCCTATGTGAGGCCTGGGAAATCGGAAGAATAAAAGAAGGGGTCCTTGTCTGTTTGGCCGCTTTTATGGGATTCACCTGAACCGCGCGCTATTAAAATGGTAACTGACCATTAACTAACTGGCTGAGTAAGATTCGTTAAATTGCGAGCCGTATACAACTAAAAAGGCTGTAAAGCCTTCTTACCAAAAAGCAATATTGATTATGCGATTTTTCAAATTGATTCTGATAGCTATCATTGTTATTCCAATGGCAAGTTTTGCGCAAGATGGTAGCAGCTGGAAAATAAGTTTGGGTAAAAAAGTATTGCTTAACGGGAACAACTATGATGATACTGTTACCAATACTATAAAGATCAAGAAAAGTGATCTGGACAATGGCGGACTTTTTAAAATTGAGTATACAGACCCGAACAAAAAAGCTACAAAAGGCACCAACTTCAGGACCATTGCTTTTTTAAATCCAGGACAAACAGTAGTTCTTCAAAGAGATAGTGCCGACAACCTGATGATGTATAACAGGGATCTTTTAAAAGTTATTTGGGCAAACAAAAAAGTTACGATTTGTACCTGGTCAACTCCATTAGATCCGGGTATTGCCGCAGCCATCCGAATCCGCCGATTCAGGTTGTGCTCGATAGAATTCGCTGAAGAGTAATATTCAACTACACCTATCGATTATAAGGATATTCGTTTATCCAATTAAAACCCCTGCTCACCAAGCGGAATTTATTGATATCATATTTCCTGAATTTCATGTAGAGTGTATCCTTATTCCATACACCATTCAATACCAATTCACTGGAATCTACTTTATAAGTGAACGTTGAACGGTTAAGGGTATCATTGTTTTGATATAACTGAACCTGCTTCGCTACAGTATCCACTTCAAAATTGAAACGCTTTAAGCTGTCGTTCATGATCTTCACCTGAGCATTATCCTTAAACTGAATTATCAATTGTCTCCACCGTGTAGTATCGGTAGTCAATGGCGGAATTGTATCACCATTTCTTACAACAAATTCTGAATTGGGATACCATAAAGTGGCGGAAACTCCTTTATCTCGTAAGATTTAGAACTACTAATGCCATTGCTAATGTTTGAATAGAATAAAGAGGAAATTATGAGGAGCTTAGCACCACTCTGGTTATTCGCAACTTTCTGCTTGAAATCATAGAAGGGAAAGTAGTTGCTGACACCGGCTTATTGAAAAAGAACAAATTGCCCAGTCTTTTCAGATCAGGGACTATGAGGAAAACAGACATGATCACCAACATGGAAGAGAAGAGCTTCACTGGTACATCATAAAAATAATTGAGCATTGCTACATTCAACATCACGATGGCTACAGTTATTGCACCAACTAAAGTGGTTCTTCTGAAAAGCAGTAAAATGCCGCCAATCAATTCAGCTATACCTGAAAAAGCACTATACCCTTTTGAATATCCAATAAATGACCAAGCAAGTCCCATTGGAGATTTATCTCCGAATGGCTGCACCAATTGTGATAAATATGGGAAAGGCATCTGCAAGTGAAATATCTTTATGATGCCATATACGAACATCATTCCCGCCAAATAATATCTCAGGGCAACCCTTAACCAATAATGGGCCTGATTATAAGAAGCCCTTCTCCTATCAAGAACTGACCAAACTATGGAGCCAATAAAAGACAATATGAAAAAAAACAGAAGTAAAACATAATCGTAGGTGGTATCGCCACTCCCATTAGAGAAAATGGTAATGGGTTTAGCAAGATGCAGTACATTCTTTGCAAACCAGGGAATAATTGCATGCCAAAATGCAGTATATCCTTCAAAAATGGCTCCATACCATTGGCCAATCTTTTCATGAAGACCCGATATTTCATTCATGAATGGAATAGAATCTAACGGAAAAGGGAGTATATAGATAATAAAAAGGCAACAAAAGAACCTGAATCCAAATTTCTCATAAAAACTCCAGGCAGGCTGGCTAGCAGTTGCAAATGTCATTATAGTCTGGTTTTATTTTTGAAATTTAAGATGATTACAGAACTTACAGCCCTAATTCATGAAAAAGAAAATAATATTCCTCATTAATCCTATTTCCGGCACCCGGGGTAAAAATGCATTGGCACCTATTATTGAGGAAAAAGCCAGGGCAAGAGGTATCGATTTCGAAATATTGCCAACAGTAGCCAGTGGTGATTATCGTTTTCTGGAAGCAAAAATAAAAGAAGAAGGAATTGGCAGCATAGGAATCTGCGGAGGCGATGGAAGTGTAAACCAGGTTGTAGAGTCATTGGCCCATACGGGGATATCATTCGGTATCATTCCTATGGGTTCGGGTAACGGATTGGCTTTTTCTGCCGGGATACCGAAAGACAGTGCCAAGGCTATTGATATTGTTTTTGATGGTGAAGCAAAACCTGTTGATGCCTTTCTCATAAACAAACAATTTGCCTGTATGCTTTGTGGTCTTGGTTTTGATGCAAGTGTTGCTCATGATTTTGCCAAGCAGCCAAAGAGAGGATTAGGTACTTATGCTTCACTCACTACACAAAAATTCATCGGCGCTAAAGTATATCCATTTATAATAACACTAAAAGACCTTAAGTTCAGCGTAGAAGCCTATTTTATAAGTATTGCCAATAGCAATCAGTTCGGTAATCATGTAACCATTGCCCCACAAGCAAAATTGAGTGATGGCTTATTAGATATAGTGATTGTAAAAAAGATGGCGAAGCCATTTCTGCTCTTTTCAGTTTTACGCCAGATATTCAGCGGCAGGCTACGACTTCCTGAGAATTCATTGAATGCGCCCATTGTATACTTTCAAACATCCGAACTTCAGATTGGAAATCCACAGAATGCGCCCATGCATATTGACGGAGAACCAAGAGAAAGTATTCCAAACCTTAAAATAAAAATATTACCGGCTTATTTTAATCTCATTCATTCGAAGTAGGGAAAACGAGAGTTACTTTAAGATAGAGCTTATCCTGGAAAATGCAGATTTGTTTTCTTCTTCTGATAATGCATCTGCAATAGCTTTCTTTTCCATTCGGGTTAAATGAAAATTCAGGGCTGCACCCGTTTCTTCGCTTTTAGGTGCATACTGGAACGTGAGTTTATGCAATTGCGTTCCCATCATTTCCTGTGAAAGACTCAGCAAATCATTCTGATTATATTCCTGCATCTTATGCCAGTTATATTGTAGCAATAGCAACGGGCGGGATACTACTTCAGAAACATCATTTGATTCAAAGGGATGTTCCCATCCACCGCTTTTGCGATCACGGATCTGGATTAAAACAACTCCACCCGTATTCTCCTTTATCCATTCCCTGAATACCTGCAAAAACCTCAGACTTCCTTCTATTCCGAAATTGTCCCTGAGACCGGCATCCATAACATCCACAACCGGCTGAGTAGGAAGCCATACATTGGGTAATACATAAGGGAAAGTGGCGTTCATCCGCATAGCTGTAAGCAGGCGCAGGTTCATTGGGTTTTGCTTTGCGAAGAAGGACTGAAAATCTATAGCGTCGGGGTCAATAGTATCAAATGAACCGCTATCCATCACTGGCTTCATCATAAAGCGTAATGGCTGAGTACTCACCATCATCTTCCTGCCATCTCTGGTAACAACGGAATTGAAGATCATCAAAGGCATTCTAGCATTTCTTTCATCTGCCTCAAGATCTTTGAACTGTTTATCAAGAAAACCTCTTGTATTTTCATTTAGCTTTTGCTCAAAAGCATATCCACGGTCTTTTAGGTAAGAATAATCACCCACCTTGAACTTTTGCGCAGGCGCCGCTAAATCTCTTGCTACTAAAGAAGAGAAAAGCGGGTTCAATAAGTCGCCGGAAATATCATTTGCATATTCACTCTGTTGAAGATTGATTGATTTTCCCTGAGAACGTGCCAGATCAAGACTCCTGAAATAAGTGGCTCCCAGCATTCCTCCAGAAGCACCGGTAATAAGGAATGTTTTTTTCATCAACTGATGATTCGTAATGCTATCGAGTCGCTGTAAAACATTCATAGTAAAAGTGGCGCTTCTGTTTCCACCACCACTTGTACTGATTATGATCATCAAAGGCTTTTCTTCTCCCTGTTTCTTCTTCCATGCTTCAAGAATGGCAAGCATATTCTTCTTGTCTTTTTCAATACTATCAGTATTGCAGAGTGACATCAAGGATTCTCTGTTATACAATGGCCGATCTTGCTTATTCTGATAATTCAGGCCATAAGCCTTATTACTCGGGTCAATAATATTGGCCCTGTAAAGTATATTCAGTACAACAATAAAGAAAATCAGAAATGGGATACTCCATGTTTGCAGAAAATAGGAGAATGCACCGGATACTGCGATAAGGATAGCGAAGAATACAGTTATACTTGCAGCAGCAGGCAACTGGAATACTGGATTATCGAGCATGAAGCCGAGTGCTACCAGGAAAGCAAATGCAATGAAGATGGACAATACAGCCGCAAAGTGATGGCGGCCAAAAACAGTTTCTATAAACTCTTTACTGTAATGAGATACATCCCTTACTTTCTTTAATGAATGCGGTTTTTGAAAATACCATTCCACTTTTATCAACCGGCTATCATTCAATCTTGTTTCACCCTTCTTGAATTGTGCTTTGAATAATTGGGGGTTGCTGATTACAGGTTTGAGTTGTCTTATAATACTTCTGTCGTATCTGAAAAAATAAACGAAGGAAACTGTTATCAATAATATCAATCCACCCAGAAAGCCAATAATCTGTAAAACCAAATCTCCTGTAGTCATCAATTCCTTTTCCCTTCCGAAATGAATTGCATTTACAAAATAGAAAAGGAGGAATATAGCAGGTAAAATGCAATTGTTTATGCAATACTTCAGGAATGGATTTGTAGTGGTCGCCAGAAACCTGAAATGTCTTGAGAATAAAATGAAGGTGGTTATATTCCAGCTCATGAAAAAGATTCCGACAGCAATTCCAACGATACCAGCCGCTAATGCATTCACTTTTCCAAGATATTCTGGTGCCAGGAATAAGGAATCGGCACCAAAAGATTTCATGAAATGTCCATTGACAGTGCTGAAAAGGATATACCAGAAGATCAGTAATACCTGAAATTTTTTTAGATGCAGAAGCATCAATTGCAGCGGTAAAGAATAATATAGTCCGCGAAAGAATTTTTTCATACAACAGTTACTGTCTTCTATTACAATGACAAGTTACTATATAAACGAAAATTCGGGACGGTAATTATCAGGCCTGTTGAAAAGACCGGCTTCTGATCAAATAGGCTTCAATGGTTAACAATACCAGCAATAACATAGCTGTAAACTGGTGAGCTACACCGATCCATAGCAATGTAGCGGGCCAGGGTGAATACAGGGTAGCAAAAACACCAAGTATAACTTGTATCACTACCACCAGTATTGGGAATGGTCTATAGATACGGAAGAGACTACCTCCTTGTATCTTTCTTGCCTGCCACCACCAATAGATTAATGAAATTGTCAGGGTATAGGCCAGTGCCCTATGAATAAAATGTACGTTTATTGGATTAGAAACCCAATCGTTTGTAATATTGGATGGCCACCACTGACCATTGATAGTTGGCCAGGTTGGAGCTGAGGGACCGGCTTTTAATCCAGCCATAAAAGCGCCATAAATCAATTGAATGACCAGTAAGATTATTATTCTGGTTGTGATAGTTTTCAATGATCTGCTAACCACTACCTGCTCAGCTGGTATTATCAACTTGAGGGCAAACCATAATACATAGCATAAAAGTCCAAGTGCCGCAATAAAATGAATCGCCAGCCTTATATGGCTAACATAAACATTTTCTTCATTAAGTCCGCTTTTAACCATAATCCAACCAATAGCACCCTGTAATCCACCAAGAAGAAAAAGTAAAAGCATGGGTTGAATCATGTTCTTCTTGAAATATCGATTAATAAGGAAATAAGCAAAGGGGACTGCAAATACAAGGGCCATAAAGCGAGCCCAGTTCCTATGTAACCATTCCCAGAAGAAAATAGATTTAAAATCCTGAAGATTGAAATCAAAATTGAGTTGCTTGAACTGCCCAATGGCTTTATACTTATCAAAAGCCACCTGCCATTCGGCATCATTCATTGGAGGCAGGGTTCCTAATAATGGTTGCCACTCGGTTATTGAAAGGCCGGAACCGGTTAATCTAGTAATACCTCCCAATAAAACCTGGATCATTATCATTCCAACGCCAATCAATAGCCAGATGGCTACAGGCCGGGATGATTTTTCTCTGCTATCTGCTTTCATACTGCGCAAAGGTACTGCCAAGACTATTTCCTCCCTATTCTGCTTAAAAAAATCCTTTTAAGGGCTATATAGATGAAACAAATCAATCAACTCAAGCCTTTCAATACCCTGTTCCAGTAGTACCAGGGCAGGAAGTATTTCTTCAACAACCACATCGTCCAACGGGGTTTACTTTGGTCGAACGGGAAGGTTTCTTTAGGAGTGTTTTCGTAATTGAACTCTGCTAAAATCAGTTTACCGTACCCTACAATCAATGGACAACTACTATATCCATCATAGGCAGCTTTCAATCTTTCGCCTTTCAATCCTGATAGAATGTTCTGAACTACTACAGGAGCTTGTTTAGTAATTGCAGCACCCGTTTTGGCATTCGGAGTATTGGCTGCATCACCAAGTCCAAAAATATTTGGGTACTTATTATGCTGAAGGCTATGTTTATCGACATCCACCCAACCTTCAGTATCAGCTAAAGGACTGCTACTAATAAAATCGGGGGCGCTTTGAGGGGGTGTTACGTGTAACATATCGAACTTCTTCTTTACATCAAAGGTGGCTCCGGTTTCATCCGTTACTTTGAAAGTTGCTTCTTTCTTTTCGCCATCCACTGCAATAAGATCGTGATGATAGTTTACTTCGATCATGTATTTATCTATCATCTTTTGTAGCGCATCGGCATATTTAGGGATAGCAAACAGTTTTTTCCCTGCTGTCGAGAAATCAATCCTGGCATCTTCCTTCATACTATGCTTTCTGAAATAATCTGCAGCCAGGTACATAATTTTCTGCGGAGCCCCGCCACATTTTACGGGTGTGGAAGGACTAGTGAAAATGGCTACCTGTCCGGCTTTAAAAGTTTTTATGCAATGATAAGTATAAGGAGCTGTTTCGAAAGAATAGTTGCTAGTAACATTATTCTTTCCAAGTGTTTCTTTCAATCCTCTTATAAGATGCCAGTTCAATTGTATTCCCGGAGCAACTACCAGATAATCGTAACTAAACTCAGTATCAGATGATGTAGTAAGAGAATTTGATTCAGGTTGAAATGAAATCACCCTATCTTTTATCCAATGAACACCTTTTGGAATATACGACTGCTGAGAGCGGGCTGTTTGTTGAATTGGAAAACTACCTCCTCCTACCAAAGTCCATGCGGGCTGATAATAATGTTTTTCTGAAGGTTCTATAATTGCTACATCAAGATCCTTATTAGCCAATTTGAGACGGGCGGCCACAGCAATCCCCGCATTCCCACCACCCACGATGAGAATAGTATGATAAGTCATACTATTGAATTTATGACCTAAAGCTACGAATGCGAGCCTGCTATATAGGTGACAATAATCAACCGGCGATATAACTTTAGGATATAATCGGCAAAGAAAACAGTGATATTAATTTTTAATGTCCCGCCTTTATATAACTCCATCCTTCCTGTTGTTTGGAAGCGAGTTCAAGGATAGCTACGGGAACAATTTCGGCTAAAGAAATAAGCTGGCTTTTATCAATACCAAATCGTCTCATTGAGTTTGCGCATATCTTGAATGAAACCTTTCCTTTTGATTGCAGCTCTTTCATTCGGGTTTCAAAAAATACTTTCCCGGTAACCAACATATAAACAGCTTGTCCATGACAAACCACTTCCAGTTCCGCTCCGGGAGCTTCCTTCAGAATATTATTGAATTGTCTTAACACCGTACTATGATCGGCAGTATCTGAACTCACCAGGTCATACACTATCTTATAAGAGGACTTCTGTGCTTGAGTAAAAAGAGATAAAGAGCATAGTACGAAAGCAAAAAGGATATTCTTAATCATGACAAACAGTTTGAATGAAATAGAATTAAAATGCCGGGTTATATCTTATGGCTTATTCTTCCATATACCCATGTTCCTAAAAGGGCACTGAATAAGGTTACAATTACAATAGATGCGCCATTGCCGATCTGCGCATATAAAGGGCCGGGGCAGGCTCCTGTTAAAGCCCATCCGAATCCAAATAACAATCCACCAATCACAGTGCCTTTGTGGAATTTCTTCGGAGCGAACTTGATATCCTTCCCATCAAAAGTCTTAAGTCCTAATTTCCTGATCAGCCAATATGATATCATTCCTGTAACTACCGCTGAACCAATTACGCCATACATATGGAAACTCTGGAAATGAAACATTTCCTGGATACGGAACCAGGAGATGACTTCTGATTTTACAAGAATGATTCCAAACAAAGTTCCAGCAATAAGATATCTGATATTAGATAAGAAACTAACTTTATAGGTTGTTTCAAATGGCACCACTATTGTAGATTGTTTTATTGATTTTTCCTGTTGCGTCATTTCTTTCAATTTTTTCTTTTACTTAAAGGGCAAGGATGTATGGGAGAATAAGGTTCGACATGATCAATCCACCGATCATGAAACAACAAGTGGCGACCAATGAAGGCCATTGAAGAGTGGACAGACCGAAAATAGCATGCCCGCTTGTACAACCTTCCGCATACCGGGTGCCAAAGCCTACAAGAAACCCTCCCACCACCATCAAAAGAAATCCTCTTATAGTGAATAAGCTCGTCCAATTAAAAAGGTCAACCGGTACTGTGCCTTTGAAATTATTGATTCCGTATTTCTCAAGGGAAGCTACCAAAGCAGGGTTCACCTGAACGGGATTGGGGTTTTGAAAAAAAAGAAGGGTTAATAAGCCTCCCATTAATATGCCCCCAACAAAAAAGAGATTCCATACATCTCTTTTCCATTCATAACTGAAAAAGGGAACCTTAGTTGTTGGCAAACAAGCTGCACAGATATGTCTTAACGAAGAAGATATACCAAATGCTTTATTACCAATTAAAAGAAGAATAGGGACAGTAAGTCCCAGCAGTGGCCCGGCTACATACCAGGGCCAGGGTTGGCGAATAAATTCAAGCATGAAGCGAATTTACGAATTGTTGCTTTCTTTCTTATCGGGGACGAACATAAGGAGGAATAAAGCGCCTAGTAAGGTGCCATAAAGAGTTGCTTTAACGGGGCTGGACCATATTGCGCAAGTGCCAGTGATGCAACCAACATATTTCCAATAGAGAAAACCGCCTGTAGCACCAAGTAATGCCCCTATGCTTCCAAAAAGGAGCGATTTGCGATTCTTATGTATAAAGGTTCTAAGCATAAATAAAAGGTACGGAATAAAACTTTTAGTAATCAATTAGCATGTTGCTGGATGGCTTGTTGTAATTGTTTTGAACCAACAACTCCAGATTGGCGCCATTTAACGGCACCTTTTCTAAAAAGCAATAAGGTAGGTACCCCACTTATATTGTACGCCTGGGCTGCCTGTGGGTTTTTGTCAACATCTATCTTGATGATAGTGACCGCATCGCCAAGCTGGTTTTTCAGTTCTTTCAATATAGGAGCCATTGTTTTACAAGGGCCGCACCATTCGGCAAAAAAGTCTACCAGAACGGGTTTGTCTGCATCGATAATATCCTGAAAGGTACTCATAGGTAAAATTTGAAAACTTTGAAATGAAGTCGCTAACGACTTATTACCTGCAAATTTCGCTATAGCAATTATATCCGTTCATGACATTTGTCACAATACCCGCAAACTTATTACAAGGGAGTTATAAAGAAATCAATTCAATAGCATTTCGCTGCAATTTAACTTTTCCCATCTGCTCCATTTTCTTGAGAAGCCTCGATATCACTTCTCGTGATGAATTGAGTTCGTTGGCTATTTCCTGATGACTGATGGTTATGATATCTGTCTTGAGTGTTTCGCGATGTCTTTTCAGATAAAACAATAATCTTTCATCCATTGCCTGAAAAGCAATATTGTCGATGGTTACCAATAATTCTTCGAAACGCGAACGATAGGTTTCCAATACAAAGTGATACCATGTTTTGTACTGGGTCATCCATTCATCCATATACTGAAGAGGAATAGCAATAACTGTAGTATCCTTAACGGCCTTTGCCATTATCTGGCTGGTTTCAGATTTGGTGGCACAAACCATACTGAGGGCACAAGCTTGCCCGGGTTGCAGATAATACATAAAGAACTCACTACCCTGCTCATCTTCCCTGTACACTTTCACTAACCCTTCAATGATAAGCATCGTACTTCTGAAATACTGGCCGGTACGCATCAGCTGTTCTCCAGCTTTGAACGTGCGTATTTCGCTTTTCTCTGCAAGTTCAGTCCGGAGCGATTTTTCAAAACTTGGGAATATTTCCTCGAAAATGATATTATCCATAATGGTTTAAAAGAGTACAAAGATGAGAAATTAATCAGCATTTCCTGAGCTTCCTTATTTTTGAGGAAAGAACTTATTTGCTACAGAACCATTTACAAGATACACTAATAGAAGCTGGCTGCGATGAGGCAGGGAGAGGCTGTTTGGCGGGGCCTGTGTTTGCCGGGGCTGTAATTCTACCTAAAGACTTTTACCATCCCCTTCTTAACGATTCAAAAAAAGTTACTGAGGCCAACAGATATGAACTACGTTCTTATATTGAACAGAATGCTGTTGCGTGGGCTGTTGCAAAGATTGAAGTAGATGAGATTGACCATATCAATATATTGAAAGCATCCATAAAAGCGATGCATCAGGCTGTTGATCAGTTAAAACCAGTTCCCGAATTATTATTGATAGATGGAAACCGTTTTTATCCTTATAAAAGAATTAAGCATGAATGCATCATTAAAGGTGATGGACTTTATGCTTCTATTGCCGCAGCGAGCATATTAGCAAAGACCTATCGTGATGATTATATGCTTGAGCTTCATGAAAAATTTCCCGATTACGGGTGGGACCAGAACAAGGGATATGGCACTTTATTGCATCGTAAAGCATTGGTAACAAATGGACTTACAGAACATCACCGGAAATCTTTCCAATGCATTCCCCTCCAGATGGACCTTCCTTTGTGAGTTATTTAGAATTTTTTCTGGCTGTTGTTTTAAACCCTTGGACTCTTGATGGGTCTTAATAGCATTACAAACAGAAAATAAAGCACCATGAAAACTACATTAGTACTTGCCCTGACACTGATACTTGGCTTAACTGCAAGAACAGCGCAAGCCCAGGTAATTGGCCACCAGAAAGCCCGTATTGCACAAGGCGTTCGCAGTGGAGAACTCAATCGCAAAGAGACAAAACATTTAATGAGGGAAGAACGTAAATTCCGTCGTCATAAACACAGAGCCTATGCGAATGATGGAAAGATAGGACCTCGTGAAAGACGTGCGTTGAAATTTGAGAAGAGGAAGATAAGCAGGGAGACTTTCCGATTTAAGCACAATAGGTTCTAATTAAGTTCAATTGGTTCAATAGGTTCCATAGGGCTGACTAATAGCAATTATTATTTATTGTGAAAGATATAACCGCAGAGGCGCAGAGACGCAACAGACACTATCAAACTCACGCGCCTGCGGTTATAAATTATATAGAGCAAAATGCCTGCTATTAGTCAGCCCTATGGAACCTATTGAACCTTTTGAACCACCGAGCTGCCCCATTCCTCCTTCAGCATGCTATAGTAAATTGAATCCCGCCTCCGATTATGCGGCATTTGCATATGACTTCTCAATACCCCTTCTTCTTTCATTCCAATTTTTACCAATGCGGCTCTTGCCCTTTCATTCAGGAAGTCGGTTTTCACTTCCACCCTTTCCATATGCATTTCTTCGAAGGCATATTTCAAGAGAAGGTATTTAGCATGAGTGTTAATTCCAGTTCCCATGAATGGAGTGCCTAACCAACTCCATCCAATTTCAATACGTTTATCAAAAAAGGAGATATTGCCGAAGCTGGTACTACCGCAAATAGCGCCGTCCGACTTACGAATAATAGTGAATGGCACTCTAATGAGGGAGTTACGGGTGAATAAGGCTTCTTCCACCCAACGATGCATTTCTCCCGGTATAGAACAGTCGAAAGTAAAATATTTCCAAATAGAAGAATCTTTCGACAGTTCCTGAAACGCCGCTTCATCGGATGGTTGCAAAATCCTTAAATGCACCAACGATGTTTCTAGTAATAAATCGTCGGGGAAGAACTTAAGGAACAGGTTATTTTTCATTACACTCATAATATAGTTTTTATTCTTTTGGCCAAAGTCCTAATCCCTGGCGGGTAACAACCGGTTCATCACCGGTACAATCGATAATGGTGGAAGGAACGATACCTCCAGCACCACTGTTCACTATATAATCCACTTGTTTTTCAAAATGGTCGCTAATCCAATCGGGATCTGCAATTTCTTCTGCTAATGTACCGGGCAAAGAAGCGCTTAATAATGGATGTCCAATGGCTTGCACAATGGCACGCGCCACTTTGTTATCAGGTATCCTGAGTCCGATAGTATCTTTTTTACTTTTAAGAATCTTCGGCACTTCCTTACTTGCAGGGAGAATAAAAGTATAGGGACCGGGGAGATAATTCTTCAGCATCCTGTAAAGAGGTGTAGAAATACTTTTTGTGTATTTACTCAGATCACTCAGGTCGGCACAGATAAATGATAACTGAGATTTTTGTGGATCAACATTCTTGATCCTGCAAATACGTTCAATGGCTTTATGCTGGAAAATATCACAACCAAGTCCATAAACAGTATCAGTAGGATAGATGATCACCCCTCCATCAAGCAAGCCTTCCTTTACTGTTTGGATGGCTCTTGGCTGTGGATTCTCAGGATGTACTGTTAAAATCATAGCCCGAAATTTAACCATTTGAAAGGAGAAATAACCTGATTTGGCTCTGATGAATTGTTTTTAGTCAAATTCCAAAGAATTTATATCTATTGATTATATATTCTTAGTTACTGGAAAATTAATTATCCGTTACTTTTGAAAAAAAATTGGCTATGGGTATGCGTTTACAAGCCGTTGATGTGGTAGACAGCATCAGCCCTGAAGATTTTCAGGAACGTTATTATAAATTAAACCGTCCTGTTGTTATCAAGGATCTTTCTAAGGACTGGGTGGCAATGAATAAATGGAATTGGGATTACTTCAAAAGCATAGTGGGCAACCAAAAAGTGGGCATTTATAATAACGTAAAGAGCGATGCCTATACACCCATTAACAAAGCCGACGAATACACCACTTTTGGAGAATATATAGATATGATCAGTAAGGGGCCAGCGGCCTGGAGGATATTCCTTTTCAATATCTTCTCACATGCGCCCGAGCTAACAAAAGACTTTACCTGGCCCGACCATTTGATGAAAGGGTTTATAAAGAGGGTACCGATGTTATTTGTTGGGGGACAAGGTTCTATCACTCATATGCATTTCGATATCGACCTGTCACATATCTTTCATACTCAATTTCATGGCCGCAAGAGGGTGCTTTTGTTTCCATATCAGGAACAACATAAGCTTTACAGAAAGCCTTTTGAGGTATTGAGCCTGGCCGATTTCAGTAATTATGCCGATCCGGAGAAGAGCAAAGTGAATTACAAGGATTTCCCGGCATTAGAGAAAGCAACTGGAATGGAGGTGATATTAGAGCATGGCGACACCTTGTTCATGCCAGGAGGTTATTGGCATCATATGGAGTATCTGGATAGTGGTTTCGCTATGAGTCTCAGGGCACTACAACCTTCTTTAGGTGGAAAGCTTAAAGGATTCTGGAACATAGTTGGGATGAGAAATATCGACACCCTGATGAAGAAAACAGCTCCTCAATGGTGGTACAATTATAAGAAGGAAAAGATTTTTGAATCGGCTAAAAAAGTTGAAGCGGTTCATTGAGAAATATCAAAAAAATATTGACTTAAGTTAAGACTTTCACTCCTTTAGGTGGGTCTACTTAAAATACTTTGAAAAATAATTGAATTTTCAAAAAACACTCGTTACTTTAGCCTCTCGATAGTATTGCTATCAATACTACACCACCTCATCCTGCATCTATCCAAGTTCCTCTCATTCAACCATCCAATTTCCGGTTTTTCCAATTTTCCGATTCATTTAGTATTTGTTGCTCATTGAGCATTTCGTATATACCCATTCCCGATCCCTCCCCTTTTTAATAAGCATATCATTTGCTTATTGTTGAAAACTACCTGATATAAAAATTATTAACCGAAACTAACTGCAATTTCCTTCCCTTAAAGAAAGAGTTGCATCAAACCGATCTTGCTTAAGAGCTGATTGCCACAATAAAATGCTGCCAATACATAAGGCTTCATCTATTTGTACAATCTCCTCCATTAATTTATTATAGAAAACCCGATTACCTTCTTTCTTTTTGTGGTTTCAGAGGTAAGCACAGGCCGGCGATATCCATCGCTGGCTACTTTTTTTTGGGGCAGGCTGAAGTTGGGAGAGACTGATTAATTTGAAAATTTGATGATTTGAAAATTTGAAAATGCTTGCCCTCGCAGCAGTGCGTGGGGAACAGCCGGATACAAATTTGAGAATTTGAAGATTTGAAAATATTGGTCGCTGAAATTTATATAATTAAAAAGCAGCTTGAATATCAAGCTGCTTTTTATATTTCGGACTATTACCGGCTTATATTTTCAAATTCTCAAATCTTCAAATTCTCAAATTTGTACTACGCGATCGTCCACGTCTCATTCCCCCTCAGCAATTTATCCAGATTACCCTTGCCTTTGGCAGTCATAACATCATTGATCTGTTGTTCCATTACGGCTTCGTAGCAAGGTCTTTCGGTTTCGTAGAAAACACCGAAAGGACGGGGAAGATGGCCTTCAACACGTGGATCGTCGAACATACGAACGAGGATCTGCGCTTTATAGAAATCTTTTTCGTCGTGAACCCAGAGGTCGTCGGCAGTGATTCCGTTTCCGATTTCAACAACGATAGGTTTGAAGCCATCGAGTTTGATACCCTTATTTTTATTTGCGCCGAATATTAATGGCTTTCCTTGTTCAAGGAAAAGGGTGTTATCGAGTTTGGTAGACTTCTCAGTGAAAATCTCAAAGGCACCATCATTGAAGATGTTACAGTTTTGATAGATTTCCAGGAAGGAAGCTCCTTTATGCTTATAACTACGAAGCAACATATCCTGCATGTGCTTAGGATCCCTGTCCATACTGCGGGCAACAAAAGTGGCATCCGCTCCTAAAGCCAGTGCTGCAGGATTGAAAGGATGATCGATACTTCCGTAAGGAGTGGATTTTGTCACTTTGTGCTCTTCCGATGTTGGAGAATACTGTCCTTTCGTTAAACCATAGATCTGGTTGTTGAAAAGAAGCATATTCACATCGAAGTTGCGGCGCAACATGTGAATGGTGTGGTTACCACCAATACTCAGGGCGTCGCCGTCGCCGGAAACAATCCAGACACTCAGGTCGGGGCGGGCAGCTTTCAACCCGGAGGCTACGGCTGTAGCCCTACCGTGGATGGAGTGCATCCCGTCGGTGTTCATATAATAAGGAAAGCGGCTACTACAGCCGATTCCTGAAATAATGGCAATGTTTTCTTTGGGTATTCCAAGCGAAGGCATCACTTTCTGTACCTGGGCCAAAATGGACTAATCGCCACAACCCGGGCACCAACGAACTTCCTGATCGGTTGCAAAATCCTTAGCCGTCAATGCGGCTGCTACTGTTGTTTCACTCATATGTATCGGTTCAAGACAAATGTAAAAAATAATGCCTGAATAGTAAGCAGTAAGTGGGCTTGATTTTCCTCATACCTCTTCTTAGGCCTTCTGGATCAGCTCTTCCCAGTATTCGGCAGCCCTTCTTGTGTGCGGGATAACGATGGTTCCTCCCACTATATTGGCCACAGCGAATATTTCATATAATTGCTCGGTGCTTACCCCTAAATCGTAGCATTTACCTACATGGTATTTGATACAATCATCGCAGCGGAGCACCATACTGGCTACCAAACCAAGCATTTCCTTGGTTTTTTTATCGAGGGCTCCATCCTCGTAGGTATTGGTATCGAGATTCCAAAGCCTTTTCATGACGAGGTTGTTCTTACTTAAGATCACCTCATTCATCTTCTCCCTGTATTCGTTGAATTCCTTTTCCAGATTACCCATATTCTTGATTATTGGTTGCCAAAGGTCGGGGTTTTTATAAAGGCAATTGCGGTTGATTATCGTAAATTTAGTTCCACCAGCAACTTTTAACCAAAACGAACAGCCATGAAAAAATTGCTTCTTTCCAGCAGCGCACTACTGCTCACCCTTTCCTTATTAGCACAACAAAAATTCAATGGAATTGATGTAAACCTGAGTAATATTTTCCGTCTTTCGGATGCCAAAACCCGCTCTATCAGTCCCGAAAATTTTAACGGGGAGAAAGGAAAGGGGGGAATGGCGACAACAGGTACAGGTGCTGGCCCTTCCCGAGATCTGGGTCAGGGTTGGAAAGTAAGTCCTTCTGTACGAATCAAAGCAAAAACCACATTTACGGTTGCAGAAATCGACGGATCGGGAGCTATACAGCATATCTGGATGACCCCTACAGGCAACTGGCGGTATTCTATCCTCCGTTTTTACTGGGATGATGAAAAAGAGGCTTCAGTTGAATGTCCTGTGGGTGATTTTTTTGGAATGGGCTGGGGGCAATATGCCAAGCTGACTTCCCTTGCGGTGAATGTAAATCCCGGAAGTGCTTTCAATTGTTACTGGCCAATGCCTTTCCGTAAGAAATGCAGGATAACGATGGAGAATATAGCCGATGAGGATATGATATTATATTATCAGGTTGATTATGTATTGACGGAAGTACCTGCGGATGCAGCTTATTTCCATGCACAGTATCGTCGCACCAATCCACTTCCTTACAAGGGTGTATATACGCTTGTTGACGGAATAAAAGGTAAAGGTCAATATGTTGGAACCTATATGGCATGGGGAGTACATAATAATGGATGGTGGGGAGAAGGCGAGATAAAATTCTTTATGGATGGAGATACTGAATTCCCAACGATATGTGGAACAGGAACAGAAGATTATTTCTGCGGATCGTATGATTTTGATACGCGGGTAAAAAATGCTGCGGGCGTGGAGAGAACAGAGTATACGGAATTCAATACACCCTATGCGGGATTGCATCAGGTTATAAGGGGTGATGGGCATTACCAGGTGATGCAGCGATTTGGATTATACCGTTGGCATATAGCCGACCCAATACGATTTGATAAGGATTTAAAAGTAACCATACAGGCATTGAGCTGGCGGAATGACGGGCGCTATTTACCGTTGCAGGATGATATAGCTTCTGTGGTGTTCTGGTATCAGACTGATCCGCATACGCCGTTTCCTAAGTTTCCGGAGAAGGATAAGTTGGAGGTGAATTGAGAATGAGGGAATGAGGAAATGTGGAAATGTGGAAATGTGGAAATGAAACAGCCGAATACAAATTTGAAAATTTGGGAATTTGAAGATTTGAAAATGCTTGCCGTCGCAGCAGTGCGTGGGAAACAGCCTGCAAGAGTTTGATTGATATAAAAGAAAAGCAGTTTGAATTTCAAGCTGCTTTTCTTTTATAGGTATTTTAGACAATAACGCAAGCGACCGCATGTGCTGTGCTTTTCAAGCGTCCGCTTTTTTTAGACAATCATCATATTAAGAGTATTATTTATCAGTAGGCGTTGAAGACGCCTTAGTAGAAGTGGATGTTTGAACCATTTGAGGGGCAAGCTTGTGTCATTGAGGGGGTGAAAATCAGGTTGACATCTCGGAGGTTGACATCTCCCGGGATGTCAACCTTAAGTACCCCACAACCCGTATCTTAGTACCATTCAAAACTGCAATAATGAAAAAACTATTTGTCGCCATTCTCTCTAATTTTCTTGTATTAATTCTATTTGCTCAAAACCCTTCACCAGTTACGGTGACTGACATGCTGAAAATCAAAAATATCAGCTCGGTACAGTTGAGCCCTGATGGAAAGCAAGTGGTTTTTTCAGTACTCTCCATAGAACCCGAAGACAACAAATGGGAATATAAGTATGCTACCCAACTTTGGATTACCAACGCTGATGGAAGCAGCGCTCCAAGACCATTGACAATTTCCAAAGAAGGCGCTTCTCAACCCGCCTGGAGTCCTGATGGAAAACAGATAGCCTTTGTAAGAAATGCAGATGGCAAACCACAAATTTTCCTTCTATCTTTAGAAGGTGGAGAGCCCAAACAACTGACAAAAAGCAAATACGGTGCTTCCTCACCTAGATGGAATGCCGATGGAAGCGCCCTACTTTTTATGGGAAGCATTTCTCTGAAAGACTTATTGAACGATAGTTTACTCAACCCCGGCAAGCAAGTTCCCAATTGGAATTTGGAGAAACCAGGCTTCCTTCATAATGAAAACCTGCAGCCCTCCAAT
>JBGAQE010000208.1:0-4916 GCA_044220885.1 Chitinophagaceae bacterium | reverse complement strand
CCTTAAAGCAATACGTGAAGTTCAACAGTAAATATCATCCTTTGCGCCTTTCCCGAAATGGTCGGGACAAGCTGCGTGAAAAAAAACTGGGATTAAGGGGAGTTAAATTCTTGTAGGCTCTAACGTATTAGATTAAATGGATTTTTCTGGGAAGGAAACCCATGATTGCAGGTATTGTATTCTCCTTCCCCCCCTTTTTCTCCTTTGACCTCCTAGCTCTGTATTGATCGCGAAGCGATCCTTAGCGTCTTAAAGAAAAAAGGAATTTCAATAGTGAAATACATCCTTTGCGCCTTTGCGTGAAAATCTCAATATCAAAAAAAGTTCCAATTGGATGTTACAACCCCATCTCCAGTGTTTACTAATCGCTATAACAGTAAGGCTCAGATAATCATCCGGATGAGAACCAACCCCTTACAAGGCAGTATAATACTAAAAAAACCAAAAAAACATGCGCAAACAGTTAGTAGCATTAGCAATCGTAGTAATCAGTCTCGTATCCTGTAGCAAAGACCAAGGTGTTTTAAACCCACAAATCGGATCAGAAGTAGTATCGGCAAAAGGAGTTGAAGGTGTTCCTAAACCTCCTGCAACATGCAGTAACATCATTCAGTTTGATCTTAGACAAGGAAAGCAGGAAGCAAATCCACTTATTTGGACAATTCAGATGACCTATACCGTTAAACCATGTGATGCCAGCAAGACACTTAGTGTCAGTATCGATGTATTCGATACAGCAACAGGCGTTGCCGTTTATTCTGAAGCAGGTCTTCCATTGTCGGGCAAGGCTACATTCTTCGGAGTAACATATGGTATATACAAAGCTGTGTTGAAAGTAATAGATACACAAACAGGTGCTATTATTGAAACAAGGTCAGCTAGTATTAAAGTGGCCTGGTTAGGCGTGTAACTTGAGCTTGATGCATGATGCTGGATGCTGGTTGCCTAAGGCCAAAGGTCAAAAGCTTGTTCTGAGTAGAGACATAGTATTTGTATTTGTCTTTGTCGGCGGAATTTTGTTTAGTCTATTAAATAAATTTTAGGCAGTTAACATCATTCTACAAGCATCTTGCATTTAATTTAAAAATCAGAGAAGCGGAGGAATATTCTTCCGCTTTTCTGATTAAAAAAAAGTTCTATAATTGTGCAACCCGAACCCAAAGTATCAGTTCCTCTCTATCAACTTCTCCACCATCACCTTCAATGCATCAATCTCTTCCTGCTGCTTCTTTATTGTTTTTTGGAAATCTTCTTGTTGCTTCTCCTGTACTTTAGCTGTCTCAATTAACAAAGGAATCAGTTTTACATAATCCACCGCCTTATAACCTTTGGCATCAGTATATACCAACTGTGGAAATACTTTTTCTACATCCTGTGCTATTAATCCAACTTGAGTGATATCAGGGAATTTCATTTCGGGAAACTCGTCACTGCGATAATTATAGGTAACCCCATTCAATTGTTTTAATTTTTCCAGAGGGTCCTGAATCAGGTTGATATTTCTTTTAAATCGCGCATCCGATGGGGTGATGGTACCGGTTGCGAATATATTACCTACAACATGCAAAGCCTGACCAGGAGTGCTTGTTCCAATACCTACAAATCCATTTCCTTTAATACGCATTCTCTCAATAGAACCGAATTGCGAAACTCCAGAATAAAAAGCAAAATCTGCATTTGTTCCTGCCACTTGAAACCTCAAGGCATCTTCATTAATTCCGAATCCAGTAAATTGGTTATCATCATTATTAAGTTCAAATAGCACTATTTTGCGATTAGTAACAGTATTGGCAAACTGCAAACTAGCATGAGGTATATTGTCGCCAATTCCAATATTACCATTTTTTAAAACTGTAAAAGCATTATTCCTGCTAGTATTACTCGTACCATTTCCGATTTCAAAAAGTGAAAATATTTGCGCTGTATCATTGTATTGACCAATAACAACCGAAAAATCAGATCTTGCTATATTATCTAACCCCATAACAATTGAGTTTGGAGCCCTTGCAACTGTTCTATAACCCATACTTATTGATCGCGCTCCAATAGCGGTTGTTGATTCTCCAAAACTATTAGAGGCGTAACCAATGGCATTAGTAAATAAACCCATGCTGCTCGAGTAATTACCAATAGCCTTCGTATTTGATCCAAAACTTGTAGAAGCTATTCCTTCTGCCATTGTATAATTTCCGAAACTGGTTGAAAAATCACCACTAGAAACCGTTCCTTGGCCCATACTTGTGGAAATATAGCCGCTTGCAAGTGTCAAATAACCCATACTGGTTGATGAATTTCCGCTTGCGGCAGTTGTGTTACCTAAACTTAGAGAGGCAATACCACTTGCCCTTGTAGAAAAACCCATACTGGTAGATATATATGATATGGCCTTTGCATTTATTCCAAAACCAAATGACAAGAGGCCTATGCTATCTTTATCCCAAGAGTTATCATCAACATACCCCGTTCTGAAAGCCGCCTTCTGGGGATACCAAAAGGTACGAGAGCCAGGCCCAGAAGCCGGAGGATTAAAGAGTGTACTGGTAGGAACTGGGTATGGCCCTGTAAAAAGCACTGCACTATCTGTAACATGCAAACGAGCAGCTGGACTCAATGTACCTATCCCAACATTCTGGGCATAGGATGAAGTCCAAAAAAACAAAACCAGTAGAATACATGCAATTTTTTTCATAAAATTTACCAATTAATAGGCTTGAAATAGTATCAACTGTTCATCACAGTAATATACCAAACATCTGCCTTCTAGCAGGAAGACGGGTATACCTAGATTTAGTGATAGGGGTTGGCAGGCTGACTAAACTAGACATTTACATATAGGGAGAAGTCCCTTTTTTCGGGGATATTATACGGACAGAAGTCGTTGTAATTCTTTCTTTTTTTTACTCTCCTATTTTAACTAAATGATAAAACCGCAGAGAGGCAGAGGCGCAGAGGGCGCGTCTCTGCGTCTCCGCGGTAAAAAAAAACTGGGATTAATGAGATTTAAAATTAAGCAGGCTCTAACGTATTAGATTAAAAGGATTATCTGGGAAGGGAAACCCATGCTTGCAGATATTGTACTCTCCTTTTCCTCCTATGACCTCCAAGCTCCGTATTGATCGCGCAGCGATCCTTTGCCCCTTAAAGCAATACGTGAAGTTCAACAGTAAATACCATTCTTTGCGCCTTTGCGTGAAAATAAATAAGGAAGTTACTCCTGTGAACTATACAATTTGGCAATCGTCTTTAAAGAATCCATCCTCGCCATTTCCTTTTTTAATTCGGTTTCTTCAGCAGGAGTCTTTTTCAATTGAAGATTACGTCTTTCAATAGAGGATTGTAATATTTTCATTTCCGAAAAATTGCTTTGCAGAAGAGATTTCGCTTTTTCTACATTTACTTTGGCTGTAGCTAATTTGCTTTCATCAACTTTTTCGGTCTCTGCTTTGGCAATAAATCCGTTATAATATTTTACAGAAGCAGATAATTTTTGCTGGTTGAAACAATTGGTGGCTCTTTGAAAAAGGGTATCTGCACTATAATCTTTCATCGATACCAACCCTTCTTCTTCGTTCAACTCTTTAAAAGTGGGCTCAGAACTCTTTACTGCCGGCAATGGCAATGAAGATATTGAGGTATTATCAACTCCCTTATAAATGATAAAAAAGAAAATAAAAGTTCCGATTAATGAAAAGAATACCCCGGGTGCTGCTTTTTGAAAAGAAGATTTGTTATTGCCACTTGAACTGGCATTTTCAGCCTTATTGAAAAAGCCGATAACCAATAAACGATAACCCCAATAAATGATCAATAAAGCAAAAAGTAAGGACGCTAATTTGTAGATGAGATAGGATGTTTCTGACATAAAGGTTTAATAAAATGATGAACTAAGGTCTGCCCTATTAGGAGCCTTTTCAAGATATACATAGTTGGGGATTTCGACAAAATAAGTTGAGGGGGGGGGAGAATTTGAAAATTTGAAAATTTGAAAATTAACAGCCAATACAAATAACCGCAGAGACGCTGAGACGCAGAGGAAAGTCCCCCTGCGTCTCTGCGTCTCGGCGGTAAAAAAAATCAGAATGCCGCTCCCACAAACCAACCCGCAAATGACTGCCACCAACCGGCCATCTGAAACTGCCAGATAACATGGTTAAGCAACAAAACAATCAAAATGGTCAGGAAGGGTTTGAAATTTTTTCCTTTTCTGATATCACTGATCAGGAAGATCAGGGCAATGAGTTCGCCGATGCCATATACAACTAAAATTGAATTAGGGAAAGCCATTCCACCGAATATGATCAGTGCACGGCCCAGACCAGGCCCAATCATCAACAGTGATGTTGCGATCATATAGCGCATATGCACCGCCGAGTCTTTCCGGTTGATCATCGCCAGGGCAAAGAACAACCCGAAGATGAAAATGGTGGGGATATCCAGTGCCAGATGTCCCAATATAGCAGGACGAGGAACCGTACTGATATCCCTATAATATGTCATTCTTGTCACCACAAAAATAGAATAACAAACTAAAGGAGCCACCACGTAGCCTAGCTTACCAATTGCTCGATGCAGGGCATTTTTATTAAATCGAATCAATAAGGGCTGCAGGATCAATAATGCAAACCAGCTCATGAGCATCGCCCCATGAAAATGCTGCTCCCACTGGAAGCCTTTGAATTCGGGAAATTGAATGGTGTAAGTCTTATGAAAGCCGATGATGGCGCAGATAAATACACCAAGGAATAGGAAAACAATATTGTTCTGCAACTTGTTTTCGGTTACTTGAGTTGGCATGTTAGTTTGGTTTGAAGGTTAAATGAATGAATGCAGTTGAAATGTATAGATAGCAAAAAGTGACGCTGAAAAAAATCATGAGGTACGGGAGAAAGTAATTTTAAAAGGGCAGTGATAAAAGA
>JBGAQE010000207.1:0-5149 GCA_044220885.1 Chitinophagaceae bacterium | reverse complement strand
AGTCGGGAGTCGGGAGTCGGGAGTCGGGAGTCGGGAGTCGGGAGTCGGGAGTCGGGAGTCGGGAGTCGGGAGTCGGTTAAATTTTGGCTTTATAAGTTACGACTTTTTTTTAATAATTGCTTTGAGGATAGGAGTATTTTTTTGTTAGTATATAAAAACTTCTGCTCTTTAAACTAACAAAATTTTTCGGGATTAGTGCTCATGAAATATATGAGTTTTCCCACTTCTTCATTTAAGTTGGAGAATAATAAGTAGTCTTCGGTGCTTAAGTAAATGCAATCTCTAGCGAAATCTAACCACACTTGTGTTTCACTATTTTCTTTTTCAGCATCGTTTAATTTGCTGATAAAATAATTCTTGTACTTTCTACGCCTGTATGCTTCTACCAGATTTGCACAAACAGATCTTGATGATCGTCTAATTTGATCGATAAGCCCAAACTTTTCTTCCGCTGGAAATTTCTTTGTTGCAATAAATATCTTCATTGCCAATTCATACGATTTTTTATAGGCCAACAAATCCTTATAGTTCCCCATCCTCACTTCACTTTTAATATGTTCCAAATATTTGACCCGACTCCCGACTCCCGACTTTCGACTCCTGACTATAAGACTCCTTCATCCGCAAAACTATAATACCCCATCTCACTCACTATTATATGATCCAGAACGCGCATATCGAGCAATAGGGCGGCTTCTTTTATTTTTTGAGTGAGGAGTTCGTCGGCCCGACTTGGCTTTAGGTTGCCAGAAGGGTGGTTGTGGCAGAGGATGATGCTTACGGCTTCTTCTTCAAGGGCTTTCTTTAGAATAATTCTGGGATCGGCTACAGTGCCTGTAATGCCACCCCGGCTAATGATTTCAAAATGGATGATGCGATTGGCGCGGTTCAGGAAGATGACGGCAAAAACCTCATACGAGAGATCTTGAAGGCGGGCCTTCAGAAAATCCGCAATATCCCGGCTTTCGGTGACCAATTTTTTCTCTTTTATGGGGTTAGCCTCCCTTCTTCTACCCAGCTCTAAAGCAGCTGCAATGGTGATGGCTTTGGCTTCTCCGATTCCTTTTATATTCATAAAATCTTTAATAGATAATCTGCCTAATTCGTGGAGATTATTATCACCAAGAAGCAAAACTTCCCGGGCCAGGTCCACAGCAGATTTATCCCGGGTACCATGATGAAGAAGTATGGCTATAAGTTCTGAATCACTTAGGTGTTCAGGAGATGTACTAAGTAGTTTTTCCCTGGGTCTTTCAGTTTTCGCCCACTGGGTAATTGGGTGGTTCTGCGCTTGCATTGTTCAATTTTAGGTGGTAATTTTAATTTAATTAACAGTTGATCTAGTTGTAACGTACTAAAAGCCAAATGGCCGGCGTTATTGCTAAGCGACTCGATCCAAGTCCATCCCTATTGAAAAACATAATCATTATCCCATGAAACGCAACACATTTTCAGCAATTGGCGGCTACCAGCCCTTCCTTTTTGCCATCGGTATGTATTTCGTCGCTCTGTTTTTCTCCATTTTTATCTGTTCAGCCATCTTTTATGCATTCAACCCTAAGAAGTCGATAGCTAAGGATGATGCCCAGAATTCTAATAAAACAGCGATGGTCAGCAGTCAGCCTGTCTTTTTATCGGTGGCTAATAAATAAGTTCAAAAAAGACTTTTTCGTTTAAACATAGCACCAACGTGGCTTCCGGCGGAAAGCTATGTTGATGGGGTAAATTTTTTATCCCGAGTCAACCCCTATTTCCCTTCGTAATATTATCTTCGCCGCACATAAACCGCGGCATGGAACACACAGCAAAAATCTTCTCGGGTACTGGTTCACAATACCTGGCTGAAAAAATCGCTCAGCAATACGGTTCTTCATTAGGAAAAATAACAATCTCCCGCTTCAGTGACGGCGAAATACAACCTGTATTTCAGGAAAGTATTCGTGGAGACATGGTTTTTCTTGTACAAAGCACTTTTTCCCCAGCGGAAAACATGATAGAGTTGCTCCTTATGATCGATGCGGCCCGTCGCGCTTCGGCTTATAAGGTGGTGGCTGTTATCCCGTATTTTGGGTATGCACGTCAGGACCGTAAGGACAAACCCCGTGTGGCGATAGGTTCTAAGTTGATGGCCAATATGTTACGCGCTGCTGGCGCCGACAGGGTTATCACGATGGATCTGCATGCACCACAAATTCAGGGGTATTTTGACATACCTGTGGACCATTTGGACAGTTCGGCCATATTTATCCCTTATATCGAGCATTTGAAGCTTGAAAACCTTACCTTTGCGGCCCCCGATGTGGGAAGCGCAAACCGCATCAGGGAAATAGCCTCTTACTTTAATGCAGAGATGGTTATTTGTGATAAGCACCGGAAGCGTGCGAACGAAATTGCGAGCATGGTGGTGATAGGAGATGTAACAGACCGTGATGTAGTGTTGATTGATGACATCTGTGATACTGGAGGTACCCTCGCCAAAGCGGCTGGATTGCTGAAAGAAAAAGGTGCCCGCAGCGTAAGAGCTCTTTGTACACATCCCGTTTTAAGCGGTAACGCTTATGCGAATATTGAGAATAGTGTGTTGGAAGAACTGGTGGTTTGCGATACTATTCCTTTAAAGCAGTTGAATGCAGCGAAAATAAAGCAGCTTAGTGTTGCTGAATTATTCGCGATCGCTATCAGGAATGCGCATGAGAATAAGAGTATCACGAATTTGTTTATACATAGTCAGAACAGGAATAAGTAGGGGAGTAGGGAAGTTAGGTAGTAGGGAAGTAGGAGAGGATGGAAGAATGGTAGTAGGGGAGTAAAGAAGAGAAGCAGTAGGATAGTAAGCGAGGAAAGAAAAAACTTATCGCCTTCCCGGTTATAAAAAACGTCACAAACAAACAAACATAAAATGAAATCAATTACAATCGAAGCACAACCGAGGACCGAAACCGGGAAGAAAGCCGCCCGCCAACTTCGCTCTCAGGGACTGGTGCCTTGTGTAATTTACGGCGGTGAAAAGGAGATCAATTTTAGCGCTCCTATTCTGGCTTTCAAAACGCTGGTTTACACTCCTGAATTCCAAAAGGCCATCATTAACGTAGATGGAAAAACGTATAACTGTATCCTGAAGGATATCCAGTTCAACAAAGTATCTGATCATCTGGCTCACGTAGATTTTCTTGAACTGGTAGATGACAAAAAAGTTATTGCTACTATTCCTCTGAAATTCACTGGTACTTCCATTGGTGTTAAGGAAGGTGGTAAACTGGTTATCAAAATCAAGTCACTTAAAGTGAAGTCTCTTCCAAAATATCTGAAAGAGAATATTGAAGTGGATATCACTAACCTGGAATTGCATGGTAATATCCGTGTGGAAGATGTGAAGGAACCAAATTATGAGATCCTGAACTCCCCACGTATTCCAATTGCATCTGTAGTGACTACCCGTCAGCTTAAGATTGAAGAATCTTCTGCTCCTGCTGCAGGCGCTGCTGCACCAGCCGCTGCTGCTGCTAAGAAATAAGCTACTACTTAGTTTATATAAAGCCCTGGCCTTTGCGTCAGGGTTTTTTTTGTAATTGCCTATCTTTAAGTTTCACCTGTACGGATAGTTATTGATCCGTTTTAAAAAGTACGATATGTCGAAATTTCTCCTGGCCGGGCTGGGAAATATCGGTAACGAATATGTCCATACAAGGCATAATATAGGATTTGATATTGCTGATGCTTTTGTGGAGCAGCATAAGTCCTCATTCAGCAGCGACCGGCTGGCAGATGTGTCGTCCCTTAAATGGAAGGGAAAACAGATAGTTGTGATCAAGCCTACTACTTATATGAACCTGAGTGGGAAGGCGGTTAAATATTGGCTGGATAAGGAAAAGATCGCCATTGAGAACCTGTTAGTATTAGTGGATGAACTGGCCCTTCCCTTAAATAAGATTCGTATAAGGCCGGGGGGGAGTCCTGCAGGCCATAATGGTCTTGCCAGCATCCAGGAAAGCCTGGGAACAGACCAATATCCCAAACTAAGGTTCGGGATCGGTAAAATTTCCCGAAAGGGGGGCAGGTAGACTTTGTTTTGGGGAAATGGACCCCTGAAGAGGCTCCTTTGGTGAAGTTGAAGGTGGAAAAATGTGTGTCGGTGCTTGAAAGCTTCATTTTCAGGGGAATATCCCAGACCATGACAGACTGGAATAAAATGGAGTTCAGCCTATGATTTTTAATTTGTTATCTTTATTTTCGCAAAAGTGTTTATATTGAACTAATATTTTGATATTCAATATACCTATGTAAAGGTACCCCCTGGCCTGTCGAGGCAAAACCAATTTGAAAACAAAACGTTGACTTAAACCCTTATTGAATATGAAGATATTCTGTGTAGGCCGTAACTATGTGGCTCATGCAAAAGAACTGGGTAATGATGTTCCTGACGAACCCATTATCTTTATGAAGCCCAAGAGCGCCTTGTTACAGGCTCATACTCCCTTTTATTATCCTGAGTTCACTAATGAATTGCATTATGAATGTGAACTTGTACTGCGTATTTCCAAAAACGGCAAATACATACAGGACAGGTTTGCAACAAAATATTATGATGCTGTAACTGTAGGAATTGATTTCACTGCGCGTGATGTACAAGATGAACTGAAAGCAAAAGGACTTCCCTGGGAAAAAGCGAAAGCATGGGATAACTCAGCTGTCATAGGCAAATGGATCCCACTGCAGAACATTAAGAATAAGAAGGATATGAACTTTAGTCTTTATAAGAATAAAGAAAAGGTTCAGGAAGGCAACTCTGGTCTTATGATCAATAGTTTTGACAAGATTGTTGCTTATATATCCAACTACTTTTCAGTAAACATCGGTGATCTTATATTTACTGGTACCCCTGCGGGTGTTGGTGAGTGTGTGGTGGGAGATGAATTGGAAGGGTTTATTGATACGGAGAGTATGTTTGTGGTGGAGATTAAGTGAGTTGTACGTTTTACGTTGTAAGTTATAAGTGGCGCTTGATGGCGCTGGCTTTTTAAATAGTTTTGAGAGGTGCATGTTATCATGCACCTCTTTTGTTTTTTTAGAGTGGGCTATTGGTTTGGTGTTACGGGTTGAGGGTTGCGGGTTGCGGGTTTTTCAGAATTGGGAAGAGTCTAAAATATTC
>JBGAQE010000206.1:0-5410 GCA_044220885.1 Chitinophagaceae bacterium | reverse complement strand
CGGGCAAAGCCTGAGGGTATATTGGGAACGCAATAATGTATTACGCCATATTGGAGGAAAATGGGGTTTTCGTGAGAAGTGATCTCGGAGGTCTCAAAACATCCGCCGCGGTCGATACTTACATCAATCACTACACTTCCGGTGCGCATATTGCTCACCATCTCTTCTGTAACTACAACCGGAGTGCGGGCACCAGGTGTATAGAGGGCCCCTACTGCCACTTCGCAAGTCTTCAATTGCTTGGCAAGAATACGTGGTTCAATAACGGAAGTCCATAACCGATGTCCGATATTGTTCTGCATCCTTTTCAATCGATAGATACTGCTATCAAAAACTTTTACAGAGGCGCCTAATGCAAGGGCCGCACGGGCAGCGTATTCTCCCACGATACCGGCACCGAGAATGATCACTTTGGTAGGTGGAATACCGGAAATACCACCTAACAATACCCCTTTACCATGATTGGCAGAGCCGAGGTATTGCGCAGCAATCAGCATTACAGCACTACCTGCTATTTCGCTCATGCTTCTTACAATGGGGTAACTATCGCTGTCATCCTTGAGGTTTTCGAATGAGATGGCAGTTATCTTCTTCTCCATCATCTTCTGCAGCAATTCTGCCTTTAGTACACTTAGATGAATGGGGGAAATGATGACCTGATTCTGTTGCAGGCGGGGAAGATCTTCTTCAATAACCGGAGCGCTCTTTACAAGAATCGGAGCTTTGTACACTTCGTCTTTATCGTATACTATTCTGGCTCCTGCTTCACTATAATCCTTATCCCTGAAATGGGCGGCATCACCAGCATTATGTTCAAGAATTACCTGATGTCCATTACTTACCAATACACCCACCGCTTCAGGCGTTAGGGCAACCCTGTTTTCCTGAAATGCTGTTTCTTTTGGAATCCCGATCATTATCTGGGATCCTTTGGGCTTTACATCCAGGGTTTCTTCCAGGGTTTCGTAGCTGAAAGATGTGCTGATAATGGGCTTTTGCTGAGACATGCCGGATAGAAGTTTATGGTTTGATTAATCAGGTCTCCTTTTCCACTACTGCGCCTTCACCTCTAATTCCCAAACCTTTACAATCGATAAGGGGGCCTTCCTGCATTAACAGGGAGGCATTCCAAAAATAACTAAATATTATTGATTCGTATACTTCGTTTATCGGTGCCAAGAACCTCTAAAAATACGTGCAAGGTATCTATGGGCAGGAGCTCCGGAATGCGCTCAGGCCACTCAACCAAACACAAATCACCACTATATAAGCAATCTTCCACCCCTGCCCTTTGGGCTTCTTCTGCACTATTCAGACGATAAAGGTCGATATGATACATTATACCTTCGGGATAACTATACTCATTGATCAGAGAAAAAGTGGGACTTCCCACAGCATCCGTAACCCCCAAAGCATCACAAAAAGCATGGATAAAGGTGGTCTTACCCGCCCCCATATCACCATGAAAAGCAACGACCTTCTTATCCCCTAATTCCTTTCGAAACCGGGCCACAACTTCCTTTATTTCCGGCAAATGATATTGCTCATTCATAGTGCAAATATATTATGAGTGATGTCAATTGGAAAGTGTATTTGCAACTTGGTTTAGTTTATAATTCCGGTTATGGTAAGAGGGATGGGGGTGATATTGAGTAATTTTGTGGGGATAACCGGGAAGACGGGAAGGATTTTTAATACAAGCTTTTTTTATCGGTTATTACCGGTAAGTCTGGAAGGCTCTTATAGTGAAGAAAAACTCCTTATCGCTTTCCCGGTTATTAAACCACATCTGAAAAATAAAAGCTGAGAATGCAAGAAGGTAGTATAAAAATCCTTCCCGCCTTCCCGGTTATAAAAAAGAAGATTATTAAAGGGAAGTAGAAAAGAGTTTTATAAGAGAAGATAAATTCCTTATCGCCTTCCCGGTTATAAAACCATCTCAGAAAAGAAAAAACTGAGAAGGCAAGAAGAAAGTTTAAAAAATCCTTCCCGCCTTCCCGGTTATAAAAAACTTATATGGAGAAAGTGAACTGGAAAGTAGAAGGCATGTCCTGCTCCAACTGTGCCCTCACAATTGGAAAATTCCTTGAGAACAAGGGAATGCAAAATGTAAAAGTGAACCTCGTTTCAGGAGAAGTATTATTCGACACCGTTGAAAGCGACAACGCCCCATTAAAAAAAGGAATTGAATCCTTAGGATATAAAGTAGTGGGAGATGTTGAAATAGCCACAGAAGCACCCAAGAAAATGAACCGCTTCCTTCGCTATGTATTATGGTGTACTCCGCTTACCCTGATATTGATGTTGCATATGATCCCTGGCATTCACCAATACATACATTGGTTGATGAATCCATGGATACAATTGGCACTTTGTACACCTGTCTATATCATTGGTATGAGCTTCTTCGGAAAAAGTGCCTGGCACAGTATACGAAACAAGATGCCGAATATGAATGTGCTTGTAGCCATTGGAGCTACAGCAGCTTTTGGTTATAGTCTGACTGGCACATTGATGAATTGGGGTGATGGGTTTATGTTTTATGAAACCGCTGCTACCATCATCACCCTGGTATTCTTTGGTAACTATCTGGAAGATGCCACAATCGAATCAACACAGAAAGCACTTCATAGTCTGGCAAAATCACAGAAGGTGATGGCCAACATGATCGCCTTTGATGATAATCACCAGGAGATCATATTCCCAATTGAGAACACCCAACTCAGAAGTGGCGACTTAATACTTATAAAATCAGGTGAACAGGTTCCTGCCGATGCAAAGATACTTTGGGGAGATGCTACTGTAAATGAAGCCATCGTAACGGGAGAAAGTTTACCGATTACAAAAAAACCAAAGGACCTATTGATTGGAGGAAGCTTGATTGCTGATGGTACAGTGAAAGCACAAGTGACAGCAGCAGCAAAAGATTCTGTTCTCGCGAATATCATCAATCTGGTTAAACAGGCACAGGGTGAAAAACCTCCAGTACAACAATTAGCAGATAAGATCAGTGCCATCTTTGTTCCGGTGGTATTAATCATCACCGCCATCACATTCATCGCGAATTATTTTATACTCGATGCTTTTACTCCTGCATTAATGCGGAGTATTGCCGTTCTTGTTATTGCTTGTCCATGCGCTATGGGATTAGCAACCCCCGCCGCCATTGCAGTAGGCTTAGGTAGAGCCGCCAGAAACGGTGTACTGTTTCGCAATGCCAAGAGTCTCGAACTTTTCAAGAATATCAAACAAGTGGTATTCGATAAAACCGGCACACTTACCACAGGCAAATTTTCTATTGACAAATACGAATGGGTTGCAAGTGCAACTGATGAAAAGACCTTCCGCACCATCGCTTTTTCATTAGAGAAATATTCGAATCACCCCATAGCTCAAAGTGTGGCTGTTTCGTGGAAACAGAAAGAAGAGATTCGCTGGGCTTCCATTGAAGAGACAAAAGGTATGGGCATGAAAGCGACCGATAAGGAAGGGAATATTTACAAAGCAGGATCTTTTAAGATTGTTGGATTGTCTTCAACCGAAAGCACTCATAATGTATACATCGCAAAGAACGATGTATTGATTGGATGGATTGATGTAAAAGATGAATTGCGTCCGGAAGCATTATCAGTAGTAACTTATCTGCATAGTAAGAATATAAAGACCATCCTTTTAAGTGGAGATCATAAAAACAAATGCGAACAGATTGCCAAAGAACTGGGTATAGATGAAGTGATAGCCGAACAAACACCAGAACAGAAACTGGAGAAGATAACCCAACTCACCGCTGCCAATCCAACCGCCATGATTGGTGATGGAATAAACGATGCACCTGCTCTTGCGCAAAAGCCACTATCGGTATTTCAATGAGTGATGCATCACAAGTAGCAGTGCAGACAGCCGATGTGGTATTGATGAATCACGGACTTAAGAACCTGCCACTGGCATTAGGATTGGGCAAACATACTTTCATAACTATCAAGGAGAACCTGTTCTGGGCTTTCTCGTATAATATTGTGGCGATACCAGTAGCGGCCGTTGGGCTATTAGGCGTTTATGGACCTACTTATGGAGCGTTGATAATGGCGTTGAGTGATGTTGTGTTGGCGGCTAATTCGGTGAGGTTGTTTGTGAAGAAGGTGGTGTAGAGAGCGATTTAAGTTCTTTTTCACGCAAAGGCGCAAAGGTTTGTTTCCGTGGTTTGGCTCTCTGAGTGTGCTTTAAGGCGCAACGAATACAAATACAAAATACATTTTACCGCAGAGACGCAGGGGACATTCCTCTGCGTCTCTACGTCTCTGCGGTTATTGTATTTACCAAAATATTAATGTATTTGTATTCGTTGCGCCTTAAAGCACACTCAGAGAGCCAAACCTAAGAAACAAACCTTTGCTCCTTTGCGTGAAAAAAGAAAAAAATACAATCAAACTTACAACCATTTATTCCAGACTTCCCGCTCTCCCCTTAATTTGCATACAAATTGTAATACACCCCCGTGTCAAGCCTTCCTAAAGACCTGTTAGCCTCCCCACAGCAACCCTGAAAGAATACTGGGGCTATCCGCAATTCCGTCCACTGCAGGAAGATATCATCAACTCGATACTGGAGGGTAAGATACGTTGGCCTTGCTGCCAACTGGTGGGGGAAAATCGCTCTGCTATCAGGTGCCAGCTATGTGTGCAGGGAAGGGGACCTACCTGGTTATTTCACCTTTGATTGCATTGATGAAAGACCAGGTGGAACAGCTTCGCAAAAAACAGATCACCGCTTTCGCGATTTTTTCAGGAATGACCCGCAGGGAAGTCATCAATACCCTGCAAGTGGCAATGGAAAGTAATTGCAAATTTCTTTATGTATCGCCAGAACGATTAGAAACTGCACTTTTCAAAGAATATCTTACCGGCCTTAGACATCCGAATCATAGCTGTTGATGAAGCACACTGTATATCCCAATGGGGATACGATTTCCGTCCATCGTACTTACGTATTGCTGCTTTGCGGGAAGAGCTACCCGATGTTCCGATACTGTGCATTGACTGCCTCTGCCACACCCTTAGTGGAAGCAGATATCATGAAGCAACTGGCATTTGCCGAAAAGAAAGTGTTCCGTCAATCGTTTGAACGACCCAATCTTTCTTACAGTACTTTCCGGACCGATTCCAAGATCAATAAGATCATCGATATACTGCAAGAAAGTTCGGGCAGCAGTCTTGTCTATTGCAGAAGCAGAAAACGCACCAAGGAAATAAGCGACCTGCTGCAATTACAAAATATTAAAGCCGATTTCTATCATGCTGGTCTATCGCAACAGGATAGAAGCCGCAAGCAGGAAGAATGGATAAACAATAGCATCCGGACCATGGTTGTACCAATGCCTTTGGAATGGGTATCGACAAACCAGATGTAAGAA
>JBGAQE010000205.1:0-5001 GCA_044220885.1 Chitinophagaceae bacterium | reverse complement strand
GACAGACCTGCTATAAGTGACAGCACAGATTTTCGTCCAGTTTGGAGAGCAATGGCTAAAGGAATCAAAGAAGGTTCAAATAATAAGGCGCTCTTTACCTATCATATTTCAGGTGGAGAGCATTCCACTTCATTCGATCTTCATAATGAAGCCTGGTTAGATATCAATATGATGCAAAGCGGTCATGGCGGAGGCCATGATGTTCCTGTTTGGGAATGGATTACCAGAGATAGAAAATTAGTTCCTGCAAAACCAACTCTTGATTCAGAACCTAATTATGAAGATCATCCTGTTAACCCATGGCCTAAATGGGATCCTGCGAATGGATATTTCAATGATTATGATGTAAGGAAGCAATGTTACAGGTCTGTATTTGCAGGCGCCTGTGGCGTAACCTATGGTCACCATGCTGTTTGGCAATTCTATAGTGCAAGAGAAGAAAAGATAAATCATGCAGACAGGTTTTGGACAGAGGCAATTGACAGACCAGGCGCTTTTCAGGTAGGGTATCTTCGAAAACTGATTGAGTCAAGACCATCACTTGGAAGAATTCCTGATAATTCAATTATACTCGAAGGACAAGGAGATAAGGAAGAGAAAGCGATTGCTTTCAGGGATGCTGATAGTACATACCTGATGGCTTATTTCCCAGTAGCCAAAGAATTTCAATTGTCGACCGATGGTATTAAGTCAGAGAATATCAGGGTATGGTTATATAATCCTGCTTTAGGAAAAGCGATTTCTTTTGGAACGATTCAGAATCTGGGAACATTCAGAGGAGGAGTTACAACAAAGGGTAAAGAGCAGGATTTAGTTGTTATAGTTGAAGACGCTTCAAAAAATTTTAAAGAACCAGGTAAATAATACAAGTATGTTTCAAGATGCTACTAAGCAAGAGATCAATGAAGTGATGGAAAAAGCATGGAAGGCTTTCCATGAGTATCGTAAATGTTCTCTGAAAGAAAGGGCTGGCTTTATGCGGGCTATTGCTGTTGAATTGGAACAATGTGGTGATGAATTAATTCATACCGCCATGAAAGAAACCAATTTACCGGAAGCGAGATTGAGAAATGAAAGAGGTCGTACTATTTTCCAATTGAACCAGTATGCAGATGCTTGTGAAAAAGGAGAGTGGCTGGAAGCAAGGATAGATACAGCGATACCTGATAAGAACCCGCCAAAACCAGATATCCGGAAAATGCAGGTGCCATTGGGACCTGTAGTTGTGTTTGGTGCTTCAAACTTCCCTTTTGCTTATTCAACAGCTGGTGGTGATACTGCCACTGCTTTTGCAGCGGGCTGTCCTGTAGTTGTAAAAGCACATCCTGCGCATCCACTTACTTCTAACAGGGTAGCAGAAGCCATACTAAAAGCGGCTTGTGATTGCAAATTGCCTGATGGTGTATTCACACATATCCATGGCGCCTCTTTCGAAGTTGGAAAAGCATTGGTGATGCATCCATTGACTAAAGCAGTTGGTTTTACAGGTTCCTATCTCGGAGGTAAAGCTTTGTTCGATTGGGCCAACCAACGTAAAGAACCTATTCCTGTGTTTTCAGAAATGGGAAGTATCAATCCCATATTCCTTCTTCCAGGCAAATTGACAACAGATGCAGCTGCAATTGCTACTATGTGTGCAGGCTCAATTACATTGGGTGTTGGACAATTCTGTACCAATCCTGGTTTGATCATTGGAATAGAAAGTGAAGCCTTGCAGACATTCGTTCATGATCTGGGGAAAGCCATAAAGCAAATAGCTCCTGGTACCATGTTGCATCCGGGTATAGTTAAAGCCTATAAGGAAAAGAAAGGAGAAGCATTGTTACAGGAAGAAGTTCACCTGGTGGCTGAGTCGGAACAAGCACCTTCAGAAGTACAAGGATTACCTACTATAGCAACTGCTACAGGTGCGGCATTCCTTTCCAATCCTGTTTTGCATCAGGAAGTGTTCGGCCCATATTCCATTGTGATTCGTTGTAAGGATATGGAAGAAATGGTAACAGTTGCAAAAAAGTTAGAAGGACAACTGACAGCAACATTAATGGCAACTGATAACGATATAACCAGCAACGAAGAATTAGTTGAAGCGGTTAAAAATATTTGTGGCCGATTTATAATTAACAGCGTTCCAACAGGCGTAGAGGTTTGTTTGAGTATGCATCATGGTGGACCATTCCCTGCAAGTACAGATGGACGTTATACAAGTGTTGGCGCCGATGCTATAAAGCGTTTTGTTCGTCCTATCGCCTTCCAGAACTGGCCAAAACATTTATTGCCTGATGAGTTGAAAGATGGTAATCCGTTGGGGATTTGGAGGATGGTGAATGGAGAGGTGAGAAAGTAAAAATTCAAAGTAAAAAGTCAAAAGAATAATCGAATGTATGAACCTTAAACCTTGAACTTTAAACCTATAACTTTTGACTTTTTAATTTGTAACCAGCTCTTTTTTAGACAGGTAAAACGTAATTATAGTGGCCGCCACGAAATACGCAAACAACACGTAATTGATTCCAAGGCTCCATTTTGAGCTTCCGAACCAATCGCCGATGTAGAGGAGGATGGCAGCACCAAAAAGGTTTTTTATGGTTTCAAATATCCAGGCATGTTTATTCCGATCCATAAGATCGGTATAGGCATAAACGCTAAGGAAAACGAAGAGGCCGTAGATATAGATGTAAAAGGGATTTTGTGAATTGATGTAAGCGATATTACCAAACAGATAACTTATGAATAACAGCGTGAGAACAATTTGAATCCAGTACCAAATGAGTTGTGGTTTTGAAGCTGGGGTGTCATATTTTTCGAAATGGTAGACATCATTGATTTTGTAAACTGGATATTTTTCAGCAACATCGGCAGGTCTCCATCCGGTAGGCATCAACCAGATCCGGAATTTGTCGTTGAAATTGGAAGTTCGCCAGGCATCTTTGAAAAGTAACCATAAATGCTGGAAATTGATTTTTATCGGATTCCAGGTTTGAACAGGACGGGTGATTCCATAAACAGGAGGTATATCGGCCTTCTCTTCCTGGAAAGAACCAAATAGCTTGTCCCAGATAATAAGTATTTGCGAGTAGTTCTTATCTATATATTCAGGATTAATGGCATGATGAACCCGGTGATGTGATGGAGTGACAATGATTTTTTCAAGGAAGCCCATCTTGTTGATATGTCTGGTATGATACCAGAACTGAGCAAAAAGATGGAGAGGAGCCGTTACAGCAATCACTTTTTCCGGAACACCCAGCAATGCGGCTGGCAAAAGGAAAAACGTGAAAAGGCGAATGAATACGGAAATGCTTTGACGCAAGGCGCAAGCCAGATTATATTCTTCACTGCTGTGATGTACTATATGGCTGTTCCAGAAAAAATTGTATTCGTGAGCGATACGGTGAACCCAGTATCCGGAAAGATCGAGGGCGAGGAAACAGATCAGATAAGTAAGGAATCCAGATGTGACATGTGTTATAGCAAGATGCTCCACCATCCAGCTGTAGGATATGATTCCGATACTTATTCCAAGTACATCTTTGGTAACATTTGTGATACCACTGCTGAGACTACTGATCATATCGAGGTTCCTGACAGTGTCTTTCCCTTTTTGCCAGCCATACCATTTTTCAATGAGTACAAGCACCAGAAAGGCAGGCATAGCGATCAATAGGATTTTACCATAGGTCTCCATATAACAAGCATTATGAAGCAAATTTAATAAAACCAAGATATGAGAACATTACAATTAGGATTACTGCTCTGTTTAATGATTTTGGACAATTCCTGGAAATTGATGGCGCAACCTGCAACTGGGGCTCAAAAGATGGCTGCTTTTAAAAGCCAGCAAAATTTATTGGCTCAATCCCCTTACAAAAACCTGCAATGGAGGCTTACCGGACCCAATAAAACGAGTGGAAGGAGTACGGATGTTGCAGGTATTACAGGTAATCCTAATATAATATATGCTGCATTTGCAACAGGCGGCTTATGGAAAACAACCGATGGAGGAGAAAACTGGACTTCCTTATTTGATAAACAAGCAACTCAATCCATTGGCAATATTGCTTTAGCCCCTTCCAACCCGAACATCTTATATGTGGGTACCGGTGAAGCAAATATTTTTCGTTCTTCCTTACCTGGAGTTGGTATCTATAAATCGCTGGATGCTGGAAAAACATTTCAACATATCGGTCTTGAAAATGCTGGTACTATTTCAAGGATTATTGTTCATCCTTTTCATCCTGAAATTGTTTATGTGGCTGCAAGTGGTAATGAGTGGTCGTACAATAAAGACAGGGGTGTTTACCAGACAACAGATGGAGGTAAGACCTGGAAAAAGATTTTATTTGAAAGCGAAAAGGCAGGATGTATTGATTTGGTAATGGATCCTTCAGACCCGAATACTATCTATGCTTCAATGTGGAACCGTATCCGTCGCAGATGGAGTGACCCTGTTCCTGAAGACGGTGACCATATCTATAAGTCTACTGATGGCGGAAAAAACTGGAAAGTGATTGGAGATGGATTGCCTGAAACAAAAATGACAGGTCGTATAGGACTGGCCATATCAAATTCTAATCCCAATGTATTATATGCTTTTGTAGATGATCATACAAAAAAGCGTGACCCCAAACCTGGTGAAACAGATTCATATGAAAGACAGGTACAGAAAGTGGTTATTGGTGGAGCAATATATAGAAGTAATGATAAAGGCGAGCATTGGCAAAAACAGGGAGAGATTCATGATTTCTTCAAACCGTTCTCCGGTACTTATGGTTGGGTGTTTAGCCAGATACGTGTAAATCCCAAGGATGAAAATGATGTGTATGCTTTAGGTGTTTCTATGGGACGTTCAACGGATGCCGGCAAAACGTGGAAAATGTTCAGGCCTTCTGACAGATCATCTGAAAATATTCATGGAGATAATCACGCCCTTTGGTTTGATAAGGAAAATCCTGAAAGAATCATCCTTGGAAATGATGGCGGTGTAAGCATAACTATGGATGG
>JBGAQE010000204.1:0-5095 GCA_044220885.1 Chitinophagaceae bacterium | reverse complement strand
AAATAGCCTCTTGAACTCAATGCCTGGTATTTCCCATTGATGGCGTTACCATCTGTAATTACATAATGGAAAAAGGTATCAGTGAATTGTTGTGTAGTTATGCCATTGATACTTTTAATGACAGCACTTTCTGAAGTACAGTGTCTTTTTTCATCGAGGCTTGCAATTATCATTATGGAATCGGGCCAAACCTTAAGACTTAATGGGAATAAGTCGAGGCGTGCCGTATCAATATATCGATTGTATTTTTTCGAAGCCCGAACAGCAGTATGACCACAATGGATATTGTTGCCTACGTATTGAAGGATATTCCTGAATTCTGTTTCCGTCAGTGAATCAGAAAGTTTACTGTATCCTTCATCAAAATACTGATCGAACTTTTGTTTGGGTGTAAACCAATAGATACCGGGGTGATAATGTTCAAGTATACCCCTGAACACGCGATAGTCTTCCTGCAGAATGGCAGGGGCTATTTTTTGTGTGGGTGATACCTGATGTTTGCTACTGGCACATGATGCAAACAAAAATATCAGGGCCAGCGCTGGTAAGATTCGGTTTTTCATCAATAGGTTTCCAAAAACTATCAGTTTTTAAATGCATTCCATCCTTGGGCAGTAATGGCGTGCTTATTGCCTCCCTTAGTGATAATATGGGCCCCCTCAGAGGCTTCTGTCATATATCCTATTACACTTATCTGCTCATTTAAAACGAGTTTATCGTATTCAGATTGCGGCAACGTGAATAAGAGTTCATAATCTTCCCATCCACTTAAAGCACAAGCGGTTGGGTCAATCTCGAATTTATAGGCTGCCCCTTCATATCTTCACTTACTGGTATTTTTTCTTCGTAAATCTACACCGCTCTGTTCACAAATGTGAAGGATTTCGGAACTAAATCCATCACTTATATCCATCATTGATGTGGGTTGAATATCGCTATCTGCTAAGAATTGAATGATATCTTTTCTTGCCTCTGGTTTTAATAAACGGCCGATAACATAAGCCTCTCCTTCCAGATCGGGTTGAACACCCGACTTTCAAGGAAAATCCTTTTCTCTCTTTCTAAAAACAGCAATCCAACATACGCTGCACCTAAATCGCCGGTGCAACACAATAGGTCCCCTTTTTTGGCTCCGCTTCTTTTTACATATTTATCTGGTGCTACTTCGCCAATAGCTGTTACTGATATTATAAATCCCTTTTTAGAAGTACAGGTATCACCACCCACCAAATCAACTCCGTATTGATCACATGCAGCATAAACACCCTCGTAAAATTCTTCCAATGCTTCCAGACTAAATCGGTTGCTCAATCCAATTGATAAAGTGATTTGCGTTGGAATGGCGTTCATGGCATAGATATCACTCATTAACCACTACACTTTTGTATCCCAGATGTTTTAACGGAGTGTAGGAAAGGTCAAAATGTACCCCTTCCAGCAACAGATCTGTTGTAACCACTGTTTGCTTACCGAAGTGGTCAATTACGGCTGCATCATCTCCAACACCTAGTATTGTGGAGACGTTTTGTAATATCTATATTCTTTGTAAGATGATGGATAAGTCCAAATTCACCCATGCTGCTTACATCGGTATGCTGTTCACTCATAATGGTAAAATACTTCGTTGCGAAGATACTTACAATTATACAGGTAACCGAAACGAGGCTTAGGATATCTAAAACAGAAATTTTTGAGGTTCTATGCTCCTTCGCAGAGTTTTCGCAGGTTATCAAGGCCTTCTTCGAATTGCTTATTCAGGCCTTTTACAATCATGGGACCCATCAATCGCGCTATTGGTAATGGCAGTGGACCATTATTTGACCAGTTAACTTTGTCTCTCCTTCTCCCCATTCCTCAAATTGCCAATCATCACTGGCTTTTGATTTAAAGGGTTTGAAGAATTCGAGATTGAAATGAACATGATGGTTATCAATATCCCTTATGGTCAATTGTCCTTCGCCTACTTTCTTCCCTTGCCAGGCGTATCGATGGCCAATAGTATTCGGCTCTCCAGTAATGGTACCCTTTGCTCCCGGATCCGATTGCTGCCAGGGGTTCCATTTAGAATATTGATTCAGGTCAGCTACATTATTCATTACGGTTACGACCGATTTCTTAATGATTGCATTCTTTTCTACATGGTATTTGCCAGGCAGTAATAGAGCAATTATCATTAATGTGGCAAATAGGCCCAGCACAATCAGAAGTATAGTTAATAGCATGGCAGCATTTTTTGGAAGTTAGGAATTTCTTTTGAATGCTGGGTATATTAACCGGGAAGGCGGGAAGGGGGATTTTTGTTGCGGGTGGCGAGTTGTGGGTTGCGGGTTTTGAGTAGTTAGTAAATATCCTTAATAACTAGATTTGAAATTACAATTTCACACCTAAATAATATAAACCGCAGAGACGCGGAGACGCAGGGAATACCTAAAATAAAAAAGGCCAACTACTAGTCTGCCCTTTGGAACCTTTTGAACCTATTGAACTATATAAACTTAATAGGGGTGCAACACCTCAGAACCTTAAACTTTAAACCCTCAAACCTCTCAAATCCACCAAGCCATCAACATCCCCAACGCTCCAACAATATACCCCTGATTTATTTCAAGACGGCTATGATCAGAAACCAGGAATCGGGCGGTACCCACTAAACCTGCAATAAGTATTGCTATAGAAAGATAAAGTCCACTGGCATGATCGTCTGTGAAGGAAAACAACAACATGAAAGCTATCAACCCGCCCATTGCCGTTGTGTGCATACTGATCTTGCTATTGATATTTATGATCCAGGCACCACAGACTCCGAAGAAAGCCCCTTGTAAAAAACTAATAAATGCTTCCGGGTTATCGGGTTGGCGGCTCATAGCATACCATCCCCAGAAATAAAATATGATTGCAGATGCATATGGTATAATGCGTTCCTTCGAAGTTCTTAACTGTAAAGAATCAATAAGCTTTAATTGCCACATCAGGAATACAGCAAATCCCGGTATGAAGGTCATATTGAAGAAAATGGAAACAGCTCTTTGTAGCTTCACAACCGTTGGGAATCCCGCAAAAAGATAAGGGTGTACAAAAAGAAGGTATAGCGTTACATATACTGGAACAAATAATGGATGGAAAACCCAGGAAAGGAACTTACCTAAAAATCTCAACAATTTAGGATGCTGTGTGGCATCAGCTTGAGTAGTTATAATTGTATCGGAACTGATATCAGCCATTGTTTATAATTCTTTGCGAAGACGGGCTACCGGAATATTCAATTGCTCCCGGTATTTAGCCACCGTACGACGGGCAATATTATAACCTTTTTCCTGAAGTAGCTCAGTCAAACGCTCGTCACTAAGAGGTTTTCTTTTACTTTCTGCTTCAATCAGGTTACTCAGAATCTTTTTAACCTCCCGGGTAGAAACTTCTTCACCACTATCAGTACTTAATGATTCGCTGAAAAAGAATTTCAGCCGATACGTACCGAATTCAGTCTGCACAAATTTGCTATTAGCCACCCGGCTTACCGTGGATATATCGAGATGTGTTCTTTCAGCAATATCTTTCAGGATCATTGGGCGCAAGGAGGTTTCATCTCCTGTAAGGAAAAACTCGTGCTGATAATCCAGAATGGTTTGCATTACACTGCTTAATGTATGCTGACGTTGCTTGATAGCATCTATAAACCATTTTGCTGCATCTATTTTCTGCTTGATGAATAAAACGGCTTCCTTCTGTCTCTTATCCTTCTTACTACCACGGTCGTATTCTTTCAGCATATCACGGTATCCTTCACTGATACGAAGGTCGGGAGCATTTCTTGAATTAAGGGTCAGCTCAAGTTTACCGGCATTATTATAAATGAAGAAGTCGGGTACCACATAGGTTTCGCCCTTATTAGTATCAGAGTGATTTCCCCCTGGTTTCGGATTAAGTTTGATGATCTGGCTGATGACTTCTTTCAAACCATCATCATCAATGCCAAGTCCTCGCTGTATTTTTTCGTAATGCTTTTTTGTAAACTCGTCGAAGTATTCTTCAATAGCCTCAATGGCCTTGTCTACTTTTTTCCCTGCCAGTTTTAATCTTTTCAATTGTATGAGAAGGCATTCCTGCAGATTTCGGGCAGCAACACCAGGAGGGTCGAATTTCTGGATCAGCAAGATCATCTTCTCCACTTCATCTTCAGTACAATCTACATTCTGTCTGAAAGCAAGATCGTCTACAATGGCAGCAGTTTCACGGCGCAGATAGCCATCGTCATCAATACTTCCTACCACCTGCTCGGCTATACGAAGTTCCCTTTCTTCCATGCGCATCAATCCCAATTGCTCTAAAAGATGTTCATGGAAAGATGTTTCAGTTTTATGAGGACTCACTTTCCCTTCATCGGCTTCGGGATAATTATCGTCGCGCAGTTTATATTCTGCTATATCGTCGTCGCCTTCTGAAACATACTCGCTGATATCGATATTATCGTATTCTTCTTCACTACCTTCACTTTCGAAATCGTCGGCGCTTTCATCAAATTCATCAGCAATGTCGTTGGCAAATTCGTCCTCGTGGGTGTCTTCAGAAAGCTCAAGGGCTGGGTTTTCCTCCATTTCCTCCTTAATCCGTTCTTCGAGTATAGCCGTAGGTACCTGCAGCAGCTTCATTAACTGAATCTGCTGGGGCGACAGCTTTTGGAGGAGTTTCTGGTGTAGGCCTTGACTTAAAGACATGGTTGTCAGGGGTTTTTCTTGTGGAACTCCGAAAAATAAATTTTAAAAATCGGGCGATTCCACAAAAATCAGGCCGTAAATTTACATATTAATTCAAGACACTGATTGCAACGATTTTATAAAATTATTGTTGTGTTGGCCCTGTTAAATGGGAAAGAGGCAAGTTCACAGTCTTTTCAAGGCCTCTTGTCTGATACTTCAGGCAGAATCAAAACTCAGGTTCCCGTCCTCAAAAAGCAAGGCTTGAATCAATGGGCCAGTCCAATTTCGGTTCCAGCCGCTTCAACACCTGTAAAACCGGGATTCATATTGGCTTCTGATTACTATACCCGCCATCTCGCATTTTTCTGCAAACAGGAATTCTTCTTTGAAAAGAAAACAAC
>JBGAQE010000016.1:0-41364 GCA_044220885.1 Chitinophagaceae bacterium | reverse complement strand
TTATCAGGAAGCTGGCCGGGCAGGACGAGATGGTAACCGCTCTTATGCAGTTCTTCTTTATCAGGATAAAGAAATTGAAGAATTGAAACTATTGCCAGAATTGCGATACCCACCATTTGAAACTATCCGCTCGGTGTATCAATCACTGGTAAACTATTTACAATTGCCTGTCAATAGTGGCGAAGGGGTTTCATTTGATTTCAACTTTCCTGATTTCATAAAGAAGTTTAAACTTTCGACACCCATAACCTACTCTTCCCTGAAAGCGATGGAGCAGGAAGGCTTTTTCAGTTTCAATGAACAGGTATTCATTCCTTCCAAAGTACAGTTCATAACAGGGAAAGAGATGTTGTATGATTTTGAAGATGCCCATCCTGAACTGGAGCCACTGATAAAGATATTGCTACGCACATATGGTGGATTATTTGAGCAACCCACGTTTATCCAGGAATCGCTTTTGAGTTACCTGCTAAAATCTGATAAAGAAACCATCATTAAGGGGCTCTACGAATTACATCAGGAACGAATCATCGCCTATATGCCTCAAAAGGATACGCCACAGTTATTCTTTTTGCAACCCCGGGTGGCGGTAGAGCGATTACAGATCAATGAGAAATTATATAAGGAAAGAAAACAACTCTTCAGTAACCGAATAGCGGACTTCATAAAATACATTTCTGATACTTCAACTTGCAGAAGTCAAATCATTGCGAGCTATTTCGGCGATAGTAATGTACCTGCCTGTGGTATCTGTGACAACTGTTTGGAGAAAAAGAAAGCAGCGCTCAATGATGCGGCTTTTGATAAGATAAAGGAACAGGTATTCAAAGCCCTGGCTCCTGCCCCATTAACGATAGACCAGTTATTGAATTCGTTGAAGGGATATCCGAAAGATCAGGCGTGGAAAGTGATTGAGTTTTTGCAGAGTGAGAATGTTATTGAGACGACGAAAGAGGGTAAGGTTATTCTTAAAAAATAATCTTACCCTCTTTTGTCCAATCAATTAAAACCAACTACTCTTCTTGCTCTTACTACTACTTCTTTCGCCCAATCCAAGTGCTCCTAAAAGCGAACGCGTAATTACATTAGCAGCAGTTCTTCCGATTTGACGGGTTACAGAATTATCGAGCACTTTTTCTACCGTAGATTTTTCTTTGCGGCCTGATGGTTTTGATTCTTCTTTCTCTTTTTCTGCTTCCTCTGTTTTTTTGGCGGCTTCTTCCATTTTGGCATTTAATATTTCATAGGCACTTTCACTGTCTTCAGTTTCTGCATATTTCTTAACCAACTTGGAACTTCCTATCAGGCTATCGATTTCCGAGTCGGACAATATATCCATTCGGCTCTTTGGTGCTAAGAGCATGGTATGTACTAATGGAGTTGGAATACCTTTTTCGTTCAATAAGGTTACAAAGGCTTCCCCGATTCCTAATTGGGTAAGTAAGTCCTCGGTTTTATAGTAGGTTGTTTCAGGATAGTTCTCAGCTGCTTGTTTGATTGTTTTGCGATCAGCAGCAGTGAAGGCTCTCAACGCATGTTGCACTTTCAATCCTAATTGCGCCAGAACGCTGGCAGGTATATCCTGCGGATTCTGTGTACAGAAGAAGATACCCACTCCTTTTGATCGTATCAGTTTTATTACGGTCTCTATCTGTTGCAATAAGGCAGATGTTGCTTCCTGGAATACCAGATGGGCTTCATCAATAAAGAGAACCAGTTTGGGCTTCTCCATATCCCCTTCTTCAGGAAGAGTAGCATAAAGCTCGGCCAGCAAGCTAAGCATGAAGGTAGAGAAGAGCTTGGGCCGTTTTGTATATCGGTAACCCGCAGTACGCTGATAATACCGCGACCATCACTACTAATCCTCATCAGAATCATCAACCCATCAAAACTTGGCTCCCCGAAACACATCGGCACCTTGTTGTGCAGCTCAATCACTTTCCTGGAGAATGGTACCGGTTGGCGGTAGAAATTTTACCATACGATTTTTCAATCTCCTTCTTTCCTTCATCACTTATATACTGAAGTGTTTTTGTGAAATCCTTCAGATCGAGAAGAGCCATCTTGATTATCATCGCAGTACTTAAAGATCATGGACACTACACCTTCCTGAGTATCATTCAATCCAAGGATCTTTGATAAGAGAATGGGACCGAACTCACTTACTGTAGCGCGCATACGAACCCCTTTCTCATTACTCAGGCTCATCAGTTCCGTTGGATACGCTGTGGCTTTATATTCAACGCCAATTTTCTGATAGCGGTCTGTTATCTTATCATTCACAGTACCTGCTGCAGCTATGCCTGAGAGGTCACCTTTTATATCCATCAACATAACAGGCACACTGGCATCACTCAATGCTTCGGCTATTACCTGAAGGGTCTTTGTTTTACCGGTTCCGGTAGCACCAGCAATCAATCCATGACGGTTCATGGTTTTGAGTGGCAATTTCACAATGGCACCTGGTACGGGTTGTCCATCTAACATTCCAATACCCATCAGGGCTGATCACAAATGTATAGCCATCTTGTACATTCCAAAAATCATCAGGGCTGATTCAACTATTAATGTATATCCGTCTTGTACTGCTTTCAGAAAATCGTCGGTAGTGGCCATATTTTTTTATTAGGATGGTAAGTTATGAAATGAGATGGAATTTGTTGCTGCCAGGTTGCAATGGAATGTTATCAGATGGTAAACATCGTTTACATATCCTCTTCACGTTCCAACATCAGGATGGCACCTTGTGGCACTATAAAATATTTTTCCTTTTCGTATACCACTTCAGTAGAACCGCTTAAAAGGAAGATAGCTAAATCACCTTCCTTTGCTTGCAACGGGAAATACTTAACCTGTTCCTCCTCTCCTTTCCAACTTTCGTCTTCTACAGGCATTGGGATGGCATAACCCGGACCCGTTTTAATTACATAGCCTTGCTGCACTTTTTCCTTTTCCTGAACACCAGGAGGCAGGTAAAGGCCGCTTTCTGTTCTTTCATCGGGTTGTACTGGTTTCACCAAAACCCGGTCGCCGATCACTATCAGCTTCTTCAGTTTCATGTCTGCCGTTATTCTCATAAAAGCAAATTACAGCGTTTTGTGTTTTCTCCGCTGCAAAAGGCAGGAAAAATCAAATGACGGAAACATAGGCTGTTACAAGCTTCCTCTTCCCCCAAATACCTCTTTTTCTACCCATACTCCCTTCCTCTCTCCTTCTTTCCCAACCAGTTACAAAAGATTTATTAACAAAATATTATCCGGTAATTGTTAAGTTTGGCAAAGGATTTACTTTTATTTACGGTATCAATCTAAACTTTAAATGTATGGAAGGAAAGAAACACAAAATATTGCTCTGTGAAGATGATCAGAATCTTGGCATGGTATTGAAAAATTATCTGGAACTGAACGACTTTGACGTAACACTGGAAAGGGATGGCCGCTTAGGTCTCGCTGCATTCCAAAGAGAAAAATATGAACTCTGTCTGCTCGATATCATGATGCCGCACATGGATGGCTTCACCCTTGCTGAAGAAATCCGTGACGTGGATCCAGACATCCCATTGTTCTTCTTAAGTGCAAAAACAATGAAGGAAGATATCATCCAGGGGTATAAACTGGGTGCTGATGATTATATCACCAAGCCATTCGACAGCGAAGTACTTCTGCTGAAGATAAAGGCCATCCTTAAACGCAATGAGGAATCAAACAAGGAACAGGAAAATAAGGAATTCGATCTGGGTGGTTACCACTTCAATCCGAAGCTTCGTGAATTGAGCCTTAATGGCAAGATGCAGACTCTGTCTCCAAAAGAGAACGAGCTGTTGAAAATGCTCGCTGAACATCTTAACGACCTCTTACCCCGTGAGCAGGCCTTAAAGAAAATCTGGGGCAGCGACACCTATTTCAACGGACGTAGCATGGACGTGTATATTGCCAAGTTGCGTAAATACCTGAAAGAAGACAGTACCATTGAGATTGTGAACATTCATGGTAATGGATTCAGGTTGGTAGCGCCGGTGAGTGCGTGATAGATTCAAAAATAAAAAAGTCAAAAGCCATCTGTGAAAACGGGTGGCTTTTTTAATTCAAAAGTAAAAAGTCAAAAGTAAAAAAGGTTGTATAAGGTCTCCAACCTTATAAGGTTGGAGACCTTATACAACCTCCTCTTTTGCATTTCTCCTAAATAGAGTTGTACAACTTACCGGTTATTCGATAAATTTTTGTAATGGAATGATTACCAGGAGCGGGCTTTGGAATATTAAAATCTGTCCACAAGTAATACAAGGGAATAAGTTTTCACCGATTTTGCTGCGTTCTTTAATCATGGAGTAGGGTGAGGTCTCCAACCTTATAAGGTTGGAGACCTTATACAACCTGACAATTCAATTTAAAAGTCAAAAGTGAAAAGTAAAAATGGGGGAACCTATTTTTTTTAGACGCTAGTCTCACCAATTCAATCAAACAACAAACTATCCCCCGCAGAACGGAAAGGTTTTTTGCCAAGATGCGAATAGGCCTTTTCCGTAGCTTCTCTTCCTCTGGGGGTTCTTTTTAGAAACCCTTCTTGAATTAAGAATGGCTCGTATACCTCCTCGATAGTTCCTGATTCTTCTCCGACTGCGGTTGCGATGGTGGTGATGCCTACAGGTCCGCCTTTGAATTTTTCGATAATGGTTGATAAGATGCGATTATCCATTTCATCCAAACCATGTTCATCTACATTCAAGGCTTTCAATGCATGTTGAGTGATACCGATATCTATGGCTCCATCATTCAACACCTGGGCAAAGTCGCGTACCCTTCTCAAGAGGCCATTGGCAATCCTTGGTGTACCACGACTACGACGTGCGATTTCTCCCGCAGCTTCGGTTGTTATTGTAGTATTGAGGATATGAGCTGAACGCTCTACAATTTTATGCAAAGTGGCTCCCTGATAATATTCGAGTCTGGACTTAATAGCGAATCGTGATAATAACGGTGCCGATAACAACCCGCTTCTGGTAGTGGCACCTATTAAAGTAAATGGATTCAAATTCAATTGGATGCTGCGGGCATTGGGACCACTATCAATCATAATATCGATACGGTAATCTTCCATGGCGGCATAGAGATACTCTTCCACTACCGTACTGAGACGATGTATCTCATCTATAAACAATACATCGTTTGGTTCAAGGTTGGTGAGCAATCCGGCGAGATCGCCTGGCTTTTCAATAACCGGACCGGATGTTTCTTTGATGTTCACTCCCAGTTCGTTGGCTACAATGCGGGACAAAGTTGTTTTACCCAATCCCGGAGGACCGTGAAAAAGCACATGGTCAAGGGCTTCCCCCCTGATCTTGGCCGCTTTGATGAAGATGGTAAGGTTCTCGATAATCTGGGCTTGTCCGGCAAAATCAGCGATTACCGCCGGGCGGATATTATTCTCAAACTCCTTATCGGCAGCACTTAAAGACCCTTTATCGTTGTTCAGATTCGGATTGGACATGCTGTAAATTTAGCAAGAGCCGCTGGAACGGTAAGGAAAAAATATTTTATCTTTTATTTGTACATACAAATGAAATCCCCTTATCTTTGTCCCGGAATGAAAACCACCGACAGTAAATTTTGCCAATGCCTTTATTTCAGTACAAACGCCTTAGCCCGTAAGGTGGAGAAGCTGGCTATTGAGAGTTGGAGCAAGGTGAATCTTTCCCCAAGTCATGCCTATCTTTTGATGATGGTAATTGAGGAACCCGGTATTCAACCTGGTTTGTTGGCAGAACACCTGCAACTCACGCCCAGCACCATTACCCGCTTGATAGAAAAAATGGAAGAGAAGAAACTGGTGGTGCGTACAACGGAAGGTAAAACAACCAATGTATACCCCACACCCAAAGGAAAAGAGATGCTTCCTCAGTTGAAAGAATGCCTTAAGGATTTCTATACCCAGTACACGTCTATCCTAGGAAAAGAGGAAAGTGCGAAGCTGGTTCAGACCATCGGAAAATTTGCGGATAAACTATAAACCCTTTTTTTTTAACTATATATTTGTATATACAATAATAAATACCATAACACATGAAGTACATTATCACCGGCTCTTTGGGCCACATCAGCCAACCATTAGTTACTGCATTAGTGAAAGCAGGACATGAAGCACATGTTATAACAAGCAATTCTTCAAGAGTAGCAGCCATTGAAGCTTTAGGCGCTAAAGCTCTGGTAGGGTCACTTGAAGACACTGCATTTGTAAACGACTCCTTCAAAGGGGCGGATGCAGTTTATCTGATGATTCCTCCGACTATGAAAGTAAGTAACTGGAGAAGCTATCAGGATAAGATTTCTGACAACTATGTTGCTGCCATCAAGACAAACAATATTAAGTATGTTGTTACCTTAAGTAGTGTTGGCGCCCATATGGGAATTGGCGCTGGTCCTGTTGATGGATTAGCGTATTTGGAACAACAATTGAAGACCTTGCCAAATGTTGCAGTTAAGAATCTACGTCCATCTTACTTTTTCTACAATCTCTATTCAATGATTCCTCTGATCAAGAATATGAATATAATGGGAAGTAATTTCGGTGCTACAGATGAAAAGTTAGCACTTACTTCTACAGATGACATAGCTGCTGCAGCTTCTGAAGAATTACTGGCTTTAAATTTTACTGGACAAACTGTTCGATACATATCAACAGAAGAACGTTCACCAAGTGAAATTGCCTCTGTGTTGAGTGCTGCCATTGGAAAACCTGGTATTCCATGGGTACCGTTTTCAGATGAGCAATCATTAGGCGGAATGTTACAAGCTGGTTTACCAGAAACAATTGCGGTAGGCTATACCACCATGGGCAAAGCGATCCGCGATGGAGAAATGCAAAAAGATTATTGGGCAAACAAACCAATTCCAACAGGCAGCTTAACTTTAGAAGACTTTGCTAAACAATTTGCAGTAGCATACAATCAATAACCATTCACAATTAAATCTTTTACAATGAAAATAGGCATCATTGGATCTGGCACTGTAGGCCAGGTATTAGGTACAGCTCTTTTAAAAGAAGGACATGAAGTAATGCTGGGCACCCGTGATCTTTCAAAACCAGAAGTGATTGCGTGGAGAGTGAATAATCCAACAGGAAGTGTAGGACTATTCACTGAAACTACCGCCTTTGGTGAATTGATCATCCTTGCTGTAAAGGGCTTGAAAGCCATTGAAGCCCTCGAACAATCGGACATGAGCCAATTAGCTGGAAAGATTCTGATTGATACAACAAACCCTATTGACGCATCAGCACCTGTGAATGGAGTACTTCCTTATTTCACCACATACAATGAAAGTTTGATGGAAAGAATTCAAGGGAGAATTCCGAACACTAAAGTAGTAAAGGCCTTCAATAGCATTGGCAGTATGTATATGTATAAACCAAAATTTCCTGGTGGCACTCCAACCATGTTTATCTGTGGAGATGATGCTGGAGCGAAAGCAACAGTTACATCTATCCTAACCAGCTTTGGTTGGGAAACGGAAGACATGGGTATGTCTACATCAGCGAGGGCTATTGAGCCGCTTTGTATACTTTGGTGTTTGCCGGGATTTTTGAATAATAGGTGGGGGCATGCATTTAAGTTGCTGAAGGCGTGATAAATTTGAGAATTTGAGTCCCGACGAGTCGGGATGAGAATGAACAGCCAATACAGTAACCGCAGAGGCGCGGAGACGCAGAGGGCTTTCCTCCGCGTCTCTGCGTCTCTGCGGTTATATTTTCAACATAATATAATTTCCAAAAGAAGAAACTAATTTCACGGTATCAACCAATAGTCAACATGTATGAACTTCAACTCGTTTAAAGAAAGTTTACAAAACAACACTCCACCAGAAGGAATAAGTCCTTATTTGAAGGCTTTATGGTATGATGGAAAGAATGATTGGGAAAAAGCACATAATATCATCCAGGATATTGAAGACAGTAATGGATCGTGGATACATGCATATTTACATCGGAAGGAAGGAGATATGGGAATGCAGATTATTGGTATAGGAGAGCGAATAAAAAAAGGCCGGATGTTTCTTTGGAGGAAGAATGGGGAAAATGTTGTTATTGCCTTTTCTCGAACAATAATTTTTTTTCACCGCAGAGAGAACCCCCGACCCCTGTTCTATTTCACCGCTTAGTTACGAGTGAACTGATGACACAAATGATAAAGCTCCGAACTCTCAAAGAATTCGGAACTTTATCATTTGTACCTTTGGTAATTAATTAGTGTGATCGACCTAGCCTCCCCTTTAGGGGGTCGGGGGGTTCTCTGGTGTAATAAACAACTAAAGAAACTTACCCAAACAAAGAATCAAATCAGGATCCGGGCAATTCGCCAAGTACTTATCTCTTTCCGAAAACTTACAAACCCCGGGATAATCACCCTCCTTAATTCCCAACTCTTCAATAATCTGAATATGCAAATGTGGTGGCCAATGTCCATTCTCTTCCGGCACACCGAAATGAGCAATCTTTTGTCCGCGGGAAACATATGCTCCGGCATGAAAATGCTCTAAATCCATCAAACTGATATGTCCGTATAAAGTATAAAAGGCTTTTGTATCCAGCTGATGAACTATAATCATAGTAGCACCATAATCTCCATGATTATCATTGAAAGCCACACTATGCACCATTCCTCCCATGAAAGCATATACTGGTGTTCCAGCTTTTCCCCAAATATCTACACCCAGATGAAGTCGTCTTGGTTCTTCTGCTATCCCTGAATCAGAATTTGATTCTCCAAATAAAGTGCTTCTGTCATATACTGTCCTCAATTCATCATACCCACCAATTCCGTATTTAGCTCCCGCTGTTGTAAGTTGATTGTCTACATAAGATGAAAAGAGATCAATATCATTGATCACCTCAGCAGTCAATGCAGTATTACCTGCTGTAAAATCCATTGGCAGCAATTTCTCGGTAGCCGGATCAAAATCAACCACCTTACCAAAACCTGGCTGGTGCTTCAATAATAGACTTGTCAAACCAGTTTTCATACTCGATGTTATTGTAAAGTGATAAGCGCCATCACCGGAAAATGATCTGATGAAAAACGCCCCTTCCAGGTTTGTGAAAGAGTAGCATGCTGTAATACCTTCAGTTTGCCTTTGAAAAAAATATAATCAATCGGCTCGTCTTTTATTTCTGCCGACTGCCAACCATTGAATGTCCCTACCGGTCCGTAGTGTGCTTGCTGGGAATAAAAAAATGAATTAAGAAGATGAAGTTTATTAGTAGAGTCTGTAACAATCCTGATAGGATCATCTTCAGGTGTTGAATTGAAATCACCAGTAAGTATCACTGTTTCCTTTCCAGCAATGCTTTCAATCTTTTCCAATAATAACCCGGCACTCTTAGCACGCGCTACCTTACCTATATGATCGAAGTGGGTATTGAATACATAGAATTTCTTTCCTGTTTTCTTATCCTTGAAATATACCCAGGTAACTATTCTTGTTATCGCCGCATCCCAGCCCTTACTTCCTGGCACTTCAGGAGTTTCTGATAACCAGAAAGTATTTGAGCGCAAGGATTCCAACCTGCTTTCATCATAAAAAATGGCTGAATACTCCCCCTTGGTTTGTCCATCATCCCTTCCTACTCCGGCATATTTATAGCCTGGCAATAATTGTTGTAAGTCAAGCATCTGCTCGTGCAAGGCCTCCTGAACTCCAAGGATATTTACATGATGAAAAAGAATTTGTGAGGCTGCCTTATCTTTTCGTAAAGGCCAGGCATTCTGTCCATCAGCCGGTGTATTCATCCGTATGTTAAACGTCATGACAACCAGCTCATTCCCCTGCGAAAAACCTGCTTCTACTGTGCTAAAAAAAGCAAGAGACATTAGTAATTTCTTAAACATACTACAAGGTAACAAATCCTGACAATTCCTCATTACCGGCTAACCAATAGCATCCGCTTTTCTATCCTAAAAACCACTCATAAATTTCGTACTGCAAATAGAATGTTTATGAATAACTTAGAATTTGAATCATTTGTTACGTAAGATTAAAAAATATATTATGAGAAAGATTACATCATTGTTGCTATTACTTCTCTGCAACAACCTGCTCCAGGCACAAAACAATCCATTATGGATCCGCTACCCTGCCATTAGTCCCGATGGGAAGACCATCGCTTTTGGTTATAAAGGCGATATCTACAAAGTGGATGCTACCGGTGGTGTAGCTGTACCATTAACCATCCATGAGGCTCATGATATGATGCCGGTTTGGAGTAAGGATGGGAAATCAATTGCTTTTGCCAGTGATCGTTATGGAAACTTTGATGTATTCATCATCCCTGCTACAGGTGGAGCGCCAACACGATTAACTTATAACAGTGCTCCCGACTATCCAACAGATTTTTCAACCGACAATCAGCAGGTACTGTTCACCAGTGCCAGAAATATTCCTGAAAAGAATATCCGTTTCTATAGTCCAAGACTTTTCATGAATCTCTATACTGTTTCAGCAAAAGGAGGCAGACCAGTACTGATCTCTTCTGCAGGTTTTGAAAACGCCCATTACAATAGCAAAGGAACACAGATAGTTTTCCAGGACCGCAAAGGGTATGAAGATGCCTTACGCAAACATCATACATCATCTGTTACAAGAGATATATGGCTGATGGATGTAAAGAGTAATACATATCGTAAGATCAGTGGTTTTGAAGGAGAAGACAGGGAACCTGTATTTAGCAGCGATGATCAGTTCATCTATTACCTGAGTGAGAAAAACGGCACGCAGAATATATACAAAGCACCTGTTCTTTCAAGAATTGCTGAACAGACGATAACAAACTTCAAATCAAATCCTGTACGACACCTGAGCATCAGCAACGACAATACCCTTTGCTATTCATATGATGGTGAAGTATATACTCAGAAGGATGGCGTAGATCCAAAGAAAGTCGCCATACAGATTGTTAACGATGGAAGAGCCGGCGTGGAAAAGAATGTATCAATCAATGGCAATGTAACAGAAATATCCTTATCACCTAATGGAAAGGAAATTGCCTTTGTTACAAGGGGCGAAGTTTTTGTTACCAGTGTGGAAGGCGGACAAACAAAACGTATCACCAATACTCCTCAGCAAGAAAGAATGGTGCAATGGTCAACTGATGGACGTAGTGTTATTTATGCTGCTGAAAGAAACGATAACTGGGATATTTATAAATCCACCATCACCCGCAAAGAAGAACCCTATTTCTATGCGTCTACTGTTCTTACAGAAGAAGCTTTGATTGCAACTCCTGCTGAAGAATATCAACCAAAATTCTCTCCCGACGGAAAGGAAGTTGCTTTCATTGCCGACAGGAATATTTTGAAAGTATATAATCTTGCAACAAAACAAACGCGCACCCTACTTCCCGAAGGAAGAAACCATTCTTATAGTGATGGTGACTGGGATTTCAACTGGAGTCCTGATAGCAAGTGGATCATTGCCGACGACAGTGAAGGTTCCTGGTTTACAGGAAATGCTGCCATGATTAAAGCTGATGGCACTGGTGAAATAACTCATCCTCTTAAGAGTGGATTTGGACAGAATAATCCAAAATGGGCTCTTAATGGAAAAGCAATGACATGGGTAAGTGCTCGTGAAGGAAGAAAGTCATTAGCCAATCAGGGAAGCCGCGAGGTGGATATTTATGCCGGATTTTTTGAACAGGAACTTTTTGACCGCTATAAACTAAGTAAAGAGGATTTCGCTTTATTGAAAGAAAAAGAGGAAAAAGAAAAACAAGACAAAGACAACGCTGATAAAGAGAAAACTGCTGAGCCTGCAGATGCAAAAGCAGTAGCAAAAAAACCCGCAACTACAAAGGAAGCTACTCCTGCCAAACCTTCGTGGATACCAAACATTGAAAATTTCGAAAACAGGGTAACCCGTTTAACCATCAATAGTTCTTCCATTTCAGATTATGCTATCAATAATGATGGAAGCAAAATCTATTATCTCGCCTCATTTGAAAAAGGATTTGACCTTTGGGTAACAGAACCAAGAACCCGCGAAACAAGGATTCTCGCCAAGTTAGGAGGTAGTCCAAGTGGCATTGAAATGAGCAAGGATGGAAAAACCCTGTTCGTAACCAATAACGGTTCATTGGTGAAAGTTGATGAAACCGGAAAAGTTAGTCCGATTGCAATCAATGGAGAAATGGTATTGAATGCAGCAGAAGAACGCAAGTATATATTCGACCATGCCTGGAGACAAGTACAGAAGAAATTCTACGATCCGAATATTCACGGCATCGATTGGAAAGGAATAAAAGAATCTTATGCAAAGTTCCTTCCTCATATCAGCAATAACTACGATTATCAGGATTTATTGGGAGAAATGCTTGGTGAACTGAACGCTTCGCATACAGGAGGAAGATATTCCCCACAAATGCAGAACCCGGATGCAACAGCAACTCTTGGTTTATTGTATGATGAAACATTTAAAGGAAATGGCCTGAAAGTATCAGAAGTTATAGATGGCGGTCCTTTCAATAAAGCCATCAGTAAATTAAAAGCCGGAATGGTAATTGAGAAAATTGATGGGGAAACAATCACAGACGATATCGATTGGGCAAAGTTCCTTAATCGTAAAACGGGTAAGATTACCCTGGTAAGTGTTTATGATCCCGCTACCAATACACGTTTTGAAGAAACAACCAAGCCCATTTCATTTGGAGAAGAATCCGGTCTCATGTATAAGCGCTGGGTGAAGAAGATGGATGAGATGGTAACAAAACTCAGTGGTGGAAAAGTAGGATATGTACATGTTCAGGGAATGAATGATGGTAGTTACAGAAATACATTCGATGCTGTTCTCGGAAAAAATTTCGATAAGGAAGCATTGATTGTTGACACCCGCTTCAATGGTGGTGGATGGCTGCATGATGACCTGGCTACTTTCCTGAGTGGTAAACGCTATCTTGATTTTGCGCCACAGGGCAACCGTTTAAAAGATGGTGAGCCTATGGGTCGCTGGAGTAAACCTAGCGTGGTACTGATGAGCGAAAGCAACTATAGCGATGCCTATATCTTCCCATATATCTACAAACAAAACGGTATTGGTAAATTAGTAGGTATGCCTGTTCCAGGAACAGGTACTGCAGTATGGTGGGAAACTCAAATAGACCCAACCATCGTTTTCGGTATTCCAATGGTAGCTACTATCGGTAAAGAGAACCGTCCAACAGAAAACCTGCAATTGGAACCAGATATCAGGGTGCCACTTAGCTATGAAGATTTCCTGAATGGAAGAGATACACAGATTGAAGCGGCTGTGAAGGAAATGCTTGATACATTAGAGAAAGAGAAGGTGAAGAAGAAAGGGTTTTAAGGAGTTGTACGTTGTACGTAGTAAGTAGAAAGTAGTAAGTTGTAAGTAATAAGTTTTAAGTAAGGAAGGTTCTGAGTAATCGGGACCTTTCTTTATTTTTGTAAAGATTAAATTACCAAACTGATGAAAAAAGAATTCGTAGCCATTATTATTGCTGTTTTTATGTCAACTGTTGCAAGTGCACAGATAAAGATTGGAGTTAAGACAGGTTTACAGTATTCACATCTGGCATCATATAACGAATTCAATATACAGTCAGATTGGGCGATGGGTTTTAATGCAGGAGCATTTGCAGATATAAAGACTTTGCCATTCTTACATATACAAGCATCCCTTTTGTATTGGTCATTGGCTTACAAGAACAGCAATATTATGGCGGAAGATCCTCAAACAAGATCATTAATCGGAGATATAGACCTGCAGAGAATCAGCTATATGCAGGTACCGGTTTATGCATTATTCCGATTCGGATTGAAAAGAGCGAATCTAAAGGTTGGAGCCGGACCTTATTTTGCCTTCAAAGTTTCTGATAAAACAAGAATTAATGGGGGTGAAATATTCAGGGGTACTATTGTACCACAAGGAACCAAGTCGATCAAATCTAATGTAAATGGTTGGGGTTTATATTCTGGTGTTGAATTCAATCGTTGGTTAGTTGCATTGAATTTCCAACAAACCTTTAAAGGCATCTACGATAATCTTGGCACCAACTTACCTGACTGGAAGATGGGTAATATAGGTTTGTCTGTTGGCTATTTCCTGATCAAATAATTATTTGATCAGGCATTTATCAGTTCAGTCTTTCTATTCGATCTGAACAATTCTTCTTTATCTAATATGATTGTTGCCAATAACTGGTCTTCCAGCATATTTGCCATTGCTTCGAAATAGGCAATTACATCTTCTTTGAGATTTCTTTTCAACCAACGGAATCCTCCGGGAAGATAATTCAATACCTGTCGGTCGTCGAGATATTCGATATGATGGATATCTGTAGGAGTCAATCCCACCTCTTCCAGTTTTTTGAGCATAAGCTGCACGGGCACATTACTCACCGGACAGTACTCCATAGCAATTTCACTCCATTCGCCATTCATTGCATGGGCATGGGTCACTATTTCTTCTTTAGAAACATTACATACAACTTGCAGAAGATTGCCGCAGTTACATCCTCCATGATGTCCCCAGGCATAATAAGCCCCGTTCTTCAGTCTGCCGGCTGTTTCCCTCAGGGCTTCAATCAATAGTAAATTTGCTTGTGCCATTTACTAAAATTGAGAATAAAGCCGTTTATTTCAGCACTTTGTTTAAAAAAAACAGTTCGCGTTAAAAGAATCCTAAAGCAAAATATACCTATTAGCCGGTCGTTTTAGATAAAATTACCGGCATGATGAAAAAAGTGTTTTTCTGCTATTTACCGATCCTGATGCTGACCTGTATTTTAACATTTTCTGTTGCAGCACAAACCATAACCGGAGCGTGGAAAGGAAAAATCGGAAATACAAAAGTGGAACTGAAACTGGTAAAAAGTGGCGATAGCCTTAGTGGTACATCCTACTACTATATTTCCAAAACCAATTACAGACGTTATTCAGTGAAAGGCTATTTCGATCCAGAAACAAATGCCGTTATATGGTGGGATGATTGGCTGATTGAAGATCATAGCAGCCGTGCGGTTATGGGAACCGCCGCTGTAGATGCACAATTAAGTGTAGCCGATTTTAATTGTCCAGGCGAAACTGTAATGCTTCTTGATGGAACAAGCAATAAGAAAGAGAGTAAGGATGCTGACAGGAAAAACCTACACCTGGAAAAGATAGCAAGTCCTCAATTTACAGATGACTGGGATTGGGTGATAGAAAACTATACCGTTGGTGCAAACGACCCATATATAATTGATAGCATCAATCAACTTCAGGGAAGCACCCCTTATCCTGAGGAAAAGCAGGTTCCCATTCAAACTATCCCTGCGCCAGTTCTAACAGAACAGCCAGCACCGGCACCAGCTCCTGAGCCTAAAATATCGACTACCACTAAACCATCTTCACCAGAAGAGAAATTTGCCAGCCGTAAAAAAGTATTGCAAACAGTAATTCCAGTAACAGCAGAAACCATTGAACTCCGCTTTTATGATAATGCCCAGGTAGATGGCGACTCTATAGCTCTGTTCCTAAATGGCCGATTGATCTTTGAACATATCCGATTGACAGAACAGGCATATACTATAAAAATTAAAGCCAGTGATTTAGGCGCCGATAATGAATTAGTGATGGTGGCAGAAAACCTTGGTTCTATTCCACCCAATACTTCCTTCATGGTAGCGATTGTAGGTGATAAGAGATATGAGGCGAGGTTGTTTGCGAATGAGAATAGTAGTGCGATGGTGCGGATAGTGAAACAACAGTAATTTGAAAATTTGATGATTTGAAAATTTGAAAATAAACAGCCAATACAATAATTATAACCGGGAAGGCGCGAAGTTTTTTTCACGCAAAGGCGCTAAGACGTATTATTAATAAGGCAATTTTCAAAGTATAATTTAAGGGGCAAAGGAGTCGCTTCGCGACCTAATACAGGGCTAGGAGGTCAAAAGAGAAAAGGAGAATACAATATTAAAATCATTGTATTCTCCTTTTCTCTTCTGATCTCTTAGCTATTGTATTTGTATTCGTCGCGGAGCGACTCCTTTGCGCCTTAAATTAATAGTGAGAGTTGGATTATTGAATAAAATCTTAGCGCCTTTGCGTGAAAAAATAACAAAACAGATAAAACAGCACTCTTTCTACAAAGACAAAACAACCGTCATAGCAGAAACTAACTTAAAACTTAAAACGTAAAACTCACTTCACAACCCGAAAGCCCTGATTACTAAACGATGCATGCACATTCACCCTGCCAATATCAAAGGAATTGAAGAAACCGCAGGCATGCACACTACACCACCAGGAACCACCACGGGCATGAGCTATAGAAGAAGATTCATCGGGCTTTAATTTGCCGGAACAGAATTCGAAAACATTACCGTATACATCATACAATCCCCAGGCATTGGGAGCAAAACTGCCAACTGGAGAAGTGTACATAAAACCATCCGTACTATCTGCTGTCAAATGATCGATTCCTTTCCAGATATTACTGTAGACCGAAATACTATCCGCTTTCTTTCCAAAAAAATAATCAGTAGTGCTACCTGCTCTTGCGGCTACTTCCCATTCCACCAATGAAGGCAATCGAACCTTTGCCCATTTACAATAAGCCTGTATATCTGAATAACTGATGGTTGTTACCGGATGATTCATCTTTCCTTCTATACCTCCACGTTCTTTACCATTGGGAAAACGCCAATTGGCGGTACTGTCTTCCTTCCATTTGAACTCTTCCAAACCGGGAATGAAGATTAGGGCATTATGATTCCTCTCAGCATCTGTAATGTAACCGGTGGCATTTACAAATGCCTCAAATTGTGCATTAGTGGTTTCCTTGTCTGAAACAGAGAAAGCAGCGAGAGTAACCTTTCGCAAAGGATTCAGTACATGTCCTTTTTTGCCTACTGTATAAGTTGCTGCAGGTATTGGTATGAATTTAAAATCCTGAGCCTGTATTCCAGCAAGAGGAACACAGAATATAATCGAGGGTAATATTCTACTTCTTAAGCTGGCCATTATAAAACTCCATTACTCTTTCTTTAATCAAAGTTTCATTGGCCTTATTATAAACAAGGCTGGCTGTGAAATTATATTCCTTACTATAGAGTTTTCGAAAAGAACTTGATTTTATAAATGGTTCGAATTCATGCTTCTTCATAAAAAGCATGAACACAGTAAGGATATCGCCATCCTTCTTCTTTATATCATAGGTTTTTATCAGGAACGGAATCATTTCAATGGCATCAATTTCAAGAATGGCTCTTTTGAAATTCACTCCTGCCCTATTATTCCTGGATATGCAATCTTTCAGCCATACAATTACTGAGTCCCTGTTGTCTTTCAGGAATTTTATCTGAGATTCACTCCAGTTCTTCTCTCTTAATATATCAGGGAGATAGCCATATATCTTTTTATTCTCATCCTGTTCGGGAGGATAAGCATCACAGATTTGGCTGAAGGTTTCACCATGAAGCATATGATAGGTGAATTTCTCACGAAGGGATAGGTTACCGTAAATTTTTGTTGGTATCTTTTCTGTACCACCCATTGACTCTTCGTCTTCCTTCACTTCCATATTTATCAGCAGGCGTTTGATTTTCGCCAATCCATACGGAGGTTCGGAAACATACATGCGATATTCATGATATGCCTGGCTTGCTTTGCTGGGTTCTTTGTATTCATCACTCTGTGCGAAGGCGGAGGTGATGGATAAGAGACTAAGGCTTAATGCTAGATGCCATTTCATGATGAGGTGGGTCTTGGTGGCATTAAATATAATAAATCTTAGTGTGGATTTTTTTATTCACGCAAAAAATCCCCCGACCTCCCCCGGTGGGGGAGAAAGGCAACAAAGGTAACAAACATTTAACAGCAAAATCAATTGTAACAAACATTTATTCTAAAACTTAGAAAAAAGAATTTTACTATTAGTTGTACTATTGCTATCTCCTCCCCACCGGGGGAGGTCGGGAGGGGGCTTCTTTGGTGTAAAAAAATTAAATCACCACATTCACCATCTTCCCCTTCACAAAAATGATCTTCTTCGGCGTCTTGCCTTCCAACCATTTCTGTACCACTTCATTTCCTAAAACAATGGCTTCCACTTCTGGTTGAGTTAATTCCAAACCAATATCTATAGTAGTACGAAGTTTACCATTTACAGAAATCGGATATTCCTTGGTTGACTCCACCAGATATTTCGCTTCGAAAACCGGATAAGCTGCATCTAACACTGAACCTTCATTGCCAAGCAGTGCCCATAATTCTTCGCTGATATGCGGAGCATAAGGAGTCAGTAAGATTACCAATGGTTGCAGTATCTCTTTCTTATTGCATTTCAAATCGGCAAGTTCATTCACGCAAATCATGAAAGCACTTACTGCAGTATTGAAACTGAAACGCTCGGTATCCTCTTCAATTTTCTTGATGGTCTTATGTAATACTTTCCATTCTGCATCGGTTGCTTTATCCTCTTTCCAAACCTTTCCTTTCAACTCATCATAGAACAGACGCCAGAATTTTTTGAGGAAACGATGCACGCCTTCAATACCCTTGGTATCCCATGGCTTGCTTATCTCAACCGGACCGAGGAACATTTCATACATACGGAACGTATCGGCACCGAATTTTTCAACCAGCAAATCGGGATTCACAGTATTGAATTTCGACTTAGACATTTTCTCAACTTCCGATCCGCATATATACTTCCCATCTTCCAATACAAATTCAGCTGCTGCATATTCACCATTACGCCATTGCTTAAAGGCATTCATATCGAGCTCATATCCATCCACAAAATTCACATCCACATGTATCTGATCTACCAACTGATCTTTTACAAGTCCTTTAGAAACGAATGTGTTTGTGCCATTGATTCTATAAACAAACCGGTTAAGTTACCCTGGATCATTCCCTGATTCACCAATTTTTTATATGGCTCATCATGTCCAATGAATCCTAAATCATACAGCGCTTTTGTCCACATCCGGCTATAGAGAAGATGTCCTACCGCATGTTCTGTACCTCCAATGTAAATATCCACTTGTCCCCAGTAGTCACTCACACTCCTATCGCAGAAAGTCGTATCATTATGAGGATCCATATAGCGGAGGAAATACCAGGAAGATCCGGCATAACCAGTCATCGTATTTGTTTCCAGTTCCTTTGCCCATTCTGGGATATTGGCAAGAGGACCTTCCCCTTCAGGACCCGGCTTATAACTATCCACATAAGGCAATTGTAATGGCAGTTCATTTTCAGAAAGCGGATAGGCTACCCCGTTCTTCCATTTAATTGGAAAGGGTTCACCCTGTCAACGTCGATACCATTTGAAAGCAGCATCACGCATCTTGAAATTCACTTTGCGGGTGCCGATACCTTTCTGCTCCAATTTTTCGATCACCACTCCAATAGCATCGCGCATCACCATTCCATTAAGAAAATCTGAATTCTCGAGAGAATAGCATCTAAGGGATCTATTTCTCCACCCCATCATAATGCTTACCGATGATATTGGTGATAGGAATAGAGAAGTGTTGCGCGAATTTATGATCACGCTCATCTCCACATGGTACCGCCATGATAGCTCCAGTGCCATAACCCGCCAATACATACTCACTGATCCAAATAGGAATTTCTTGCCCATTAAAAGGATTCAATGCATAAGCCCCACTGAAAACGCCAGAGATCTTTTTTCTCTGCCATCCTTTCGCGATCGCTTCTGCTTTTTACATAAGCGAGATAGTCATCAACAGCTGTTGCCTGTTCTGCCGACTTGATATCTTCAATAATATCCAGTTCGGGAGCAATAACCATGAAGTCTACACCGAAAATAGTATCAGGACGAGTAGTATATACCCTGAGATTTTTAACTTTTGACTTTTCACTTTTAACTTCAAAATCTATCTCAGCGCCATACGATTTACCGATCCAGTTCGTCTGCATTTCCTTCATGGCATCACTGAACTCAATACGATCCAGTCCTTCCAATAAACGATCGGCATACTCTGTAATGCGGAGATACCATTGACGGAGTTTCTTCTTAACCACAGGATGTCCTCCCCTTTCACTAACACCATTCACTACTTCATCATTCGCCAATACAGTACCCAAAGCTTCGCACCAGTTCACTTCACCATAACCGCAATAAGCCAGACGGTATTCCATGAGAATGGTCTGTTGCTTTTCTGCATCGAACGATTTCCATTCGGTGGCAGTAAAGCTATAGGCAGAAGATTTTACACTACTGGATTGTGATCCTTTCTCTTCGAAAAGTTTCACCAGTTCAGCAATGGGGGTTGCTTTCTGTGTATCACTGTTGAACCAGCTATTGAATAACTGGAGGAAGATCCATTGGGTCCATTTGTAATAACCAGGCTCACAGGTTCTCACTTCCCTGTCCCAATCGAAACAGAATCCGATATTATCTAATTGCTTTCTGAAATTATTGATGTTCTGGTCGGTAGAAACTGCAGGATGAATACCATGTTCAATAGCATATTGCTCTGCTGGTAATCCGAAGGCATCATATCCCATCGGATGTAATACATTGAAACCTTTCAGTCTTTTGAAGCGGCTGAAAATATCAGAAGCGATATAGCCCAGAGGATGTCCCACATGTAAACCAGCCCCACTTGGATAAGGGAACATATCCAATACATAAAATTTTGGCTTTGCAGATACATTAGGGACTTTGTACGCATTGGTTTGTTTCCAATGATCCTGCCATTTCTTCTCTATGCTCCTGAATTGATATTCCATGCTGTTTATTAATATTTGATCTTTATCCGGAATTGATATGTGGTGCAATGATTTATATAAACAAGACAGCTACTGATACATATTCTGCTGCAATCCATCTTGTTTGTGAAAGAACCCTTAAATACCTGCGCTGGTTCTTTATTCAATACTACTCAGGTTAATCACCCGTTATAAGGGCGGCAAAAATACAATTTACAGCGCGAAATCCGCTATTTTTGCAGCGTTCGATTCGTCATTAACCCAATAAAAATTCCTGTTCATGTCTCAAACCGGAAAACTTTCGGCAAAACGTTTCAAACCATCCTATTTCATGGCCATTTTAGGGGTTACCCTGGTGCTTTTTATAGTAGGTGTGTTAGGATGGGTGGTTTTAAACTCACGCAAACTCGAACAGGTGTTAAGGGAGAGTGCGACCATGAACATTTTCATCAACCAGACAACTACTGACAAAGACAAGGATACCCTGGTAGCTTTCATACAGCAACACCCTTATATCAGGGGGTTCAAATACATCGACAAGGAAGAAGCTAAGAAAGAGTGGTTGCAGCAGGGAAACGAGGATTTCAATGTTTTCATCGATAATATGATGCTTCCCCGCAGTGTGGATGTGAATTTCAAGAGTGAATTTGCCGATTCAGCCCATATGGCCGGATTCATCAATCAATTGCAGAAATACCCTTTCATCACCGAGGTTAAGTTCCCTAAGGAAGTGGTAGCCAAGTTCAATATACTTCGTAAAGTGACCCTTGGACTGGGAATCATCGCCCTTGTGTTATTAGCCCTTACTGTAATCCTGATCGACAATACCATACGACTGGCCATGTTCAGCAACCGCTTCCTCATCAAAACCATGCAGATGGTGGGAGCCACCCGTTGGTTCATAGCTAAACCATTGAACGTCAGAGCTATAATAAATGGGGCTGTAGCCGCTTTAATGGCCATTACAGCAATAATCATCATCATATTCTCGCTTGAGAACTGGGTACCAGAGCTAAAGGGCCTTCGTGATAACAGCACCCTTTTCCTGCTTTGCAGCACCATCCTTGCCATCGGTATCTCTATCACCCTTATCAGTACACACCGGTCGATTATTAAGTATTTGAAGATGAATGAAGTTGGATGAACTTTGTGAGAGGTAAGTCTGGAGGTCGGGAGATAATAGTCCGAAAGTCCGGAGGTCGGAAAGTCCGGAAGTGAATACAAGTAGGGGAGTTAGGAAGTTAGGTAGTAGGGAAGGAGAAAATACATTCTTTTAGTTGGGTAAATTATAACCGCAGAGGCGCGGAGACGCAGGGGGAATTCCTCTGCGTCTTTGCGTCTCTGCGGTTATATTTTAGTCAACTAAACGTTATAATGGAAATTTCGACCTCCTTCCCTACTTCCTATCTCCCTAACTCCCCTACTTGTATTTACTTCCGGTCTTCCGGACTTTCCGTCTTCCCGTCTTTTCTCTATATTGCAACCCAAATCGAACATATGAGCGAAAAGAAACCAGCTACCGCCCCATCAGGAGCTTTATTCGGAAAGGAAAACTACAAATGGATGCTTATCGGTATTGCGGTAATGGCACTTGGGTTCTTCCTTATGAGTGGAGGAAAGAGTGAAGATGCTAATGTATTCAAGAAAGAAGAAGTATATAGCACTATGCGTATTACCGTAGCTCCTATCTTGATCCTTTTGGGATTGGGGATTGAGGTGTTTGCGATCTTCAGAAAACCAAAGAGCAATTAAGAATTTGAAAATTTGAAAATTTGAAAATGCCTCAGGGTCAGAGTCTGAATCTGTATTTGGCTGTTCATTTTCAAATCTTCAAATCTTCAAATTTTCAAATTACCCTCCAATGACGTTATTCCAATCCCTCATCATCGCCATAGTAGAAGGACTAACCGAATTCCTGCCCATTTCGAGTACAGGGCATATGGTAATAGCGAGTTCATTGTTTGGCATACAGGATGATTCATTCACGAAATTATTTGAAGTAGCTATTCAGTTAGGAGCTATCCTGGCTGTAGTGGTTATATACTGGAAGAAGTTCATAAATTTTAAAAGCTGGCAATTCTATGCTAAGCTGGCTATTGCAGTAGTACCCGCCCTTATTTTCGGAAAATTACTAGATGAGACTATCGACGAAAAATTAGGCAATCCCACATTCATTGCCTGGATGTTCATCTTAGGCGGTATCGTACTTTTATTCATCGACCGCTTCTTCCAAAAAGCGGCTATTGATACAGAAGAAAAAATCAGCTACCCCAAAGCATTCATCACAGGTCTCTTTCAGGTATTAGCGGTTGCCCTTCCCGGTATTTCAAGAAGTGCGGCTACTATTATCGGTGGTATGAGTCAGGGATTAACCCGAAGACTGGCTGCTGAATTCTCATTCTTCCTTGCAGTTCCTACCATGGCCGCTGCAACTGGTTATTCCTTATTCCTAAAAGACTGGAAATTTTCAGGCGGTATGGAGAAAGGATACAAGATCATCCTCTCCAGCAGCGACAATACACAAGCCTTTATCCTCGGCAATATAGTAGCATTCATAGTAGCTCTTCTTGCTATCAAATTCTTCATCAGTTTTTTGCAGAAGCATGGGTTTTGGGTGTTTGGGTGGTATAGGATTGTGGCGGGAGGGGTGTTGCTGTTCTTACTATATAGAGGCGTTATTTGAGAATTTGAAAATTTGATAATCAAATTACTAATTCCTTCCCCTTATCTTTAAGCATCAAACCTGCTGCTTATGCCAACCGCCCCTAAAAAAGTGATTAATGGATGGGCCATGTACGACTGGGCCAATTCAGTGTATAATCTGGTAATCACCACAACTTTTTTCCCTGCCTATTACGCGGCGGTTACAAAACCCGAAAATCCGGGATTTGAAAATGGGGTGCATTTTCTGGGACGTGATTTTGTGAATACAGAGATAAAGGACTATGTGCTGGCAACAGGGTTTCTGATCATCGCTTTCTTCTCTCCCATACTTTCTTCAATGGCCGATTATAAGGGCAATAAGAAAAACTTCATGCGCTTCTTTTGCTATATAGGTGCTGCCAGTTGTTCACTTCTATTCTTTTTTGATAAGGACCATGTAACCCTTGGATTATTTTGCTTCATGTTTGCTGGAATAGGTTTCTATGGCTCCCAGGTATTTTATAATTCATATCTGCCTGATATAACGGATGAGGCAGACCGAGACAGGGTGAGTGCCAAAGGGTATACATTTGGATATATCGGAAGTGTCATAATGCAAATGATCGGCTTCGGACTTGTGATCTTTGCAGGAGACAATTCAGATAAAGCACAACTGGCTTTGAAAGTCACTTTCCTGCTCGTAGGTATCTGGTGGGTTGGCTGGGCACAGATACCTTTCAACAGACTTCCGATCAGCTCACAAAAGGATAGAAAAACAAAGAAAAACGTTTTATCAAATGGCTTCCACGAACTGAAACTGGTGTGGGATCAGATGATCCACATGCCTGTATTGAAACGCTTCCTCACCGCCTTCTTCTTCTATAGTATGGGCGTTCAAACCGTGATGCTGGTTGCGATAGATTTCGGTATCAAGATATTGAAACTGCCAAACGACCGACTGATCATCACCGCCGTAATTATTCAATTGGTTGCCATTGCCGGCGCCTTAGGCATGAGCCGTCTATCAGAAAAATTCGGAAATATCCGCATCCTCATATTGACTGTATTACTTTGGATAGGCGTTTGTATCACCGGATATTTTATTACGACCGAACTTCATTTCTACATATTAGCCTCATTAGTCGGAATGGTTATGGGTGGCATTCAATCCCTCAGTCGCTCCACTTATTCCAAACTGATGCCTGTTACAAAAGACACCACTTCCTTCTTCAGCTTCTATGATGTTACAGAGAAGCTGGCAATAGTAATTGGTTTATTCAGTTTTGGTATCATTGAAGGCCTTACAGGAAGTATGCGGAATTCTATTCTGGCTTTGATAGTGTTTTTCGTTTTAGGATTAATCATGTTATTATTCACTTCTGCAACACAGAAGAATCACAAGTTAGCTGCTTGATTTATGAAACTTTATTCCATCAATACCGGCTATTTCAAATTGGATGGCGGTGCTATGTTCGGTGTGGTTCCAAAAAGTATCTGGAACAAACTTAATCCTGCCGACGAAAATAATATGTGCAGCTGGGCCCTTCGATGTTTATTGATTGAAGACGGGAACAGGTTAATACTTGTAGATAATGGAATGGGAGATAAACAGGATGCCAAATTTTTTGGTCATTATTACTTACATGGAAATGATAGTCTCGACAAATCACTGGCACAATATGGATTTCACAGAAATGATATTACAGATGTGATCTTAACCCATCTGCATTTTGATCATTGTGGTGGCAGTATAATGAAGGAAGGAGATAAATTAATTCCGGCTTTTCCGAATGCTATTTTCTGGAGCAATGAACGGCATTGGAAATGGGCTACAGTTCCTAATGACAGAGAAAAAGCTTCTTTCCTGAAAGAGAATATTCTTCCCATACAGGAAAGCGGACAATTACAATTTTTACCTGTAAGCGAAGGAGCCAGTTTCAACGAAAATATATCTCTCACTTTCGCCCATGGACATACAGATGCCATGATGCTTCCGGTTATCAATTATAAAGAAAGAACGATTATCTATATGGCCGACCTTTTGCCTTCTGTCGGTCATTTGCCAATACCTTATGTGATGGCATACGATATGTTTCCCTTAACCACATTACAGGAGAAGAAAGCTTTCCTGCAAAATGCTTTATCAAAAGATGCCATATTGTTTTTTGAACATGACCCGGTTAACGAGTGTTGTACTCTTCAGTTAACTGAAAAAGGAATCAGGTCTAAGGACCTATTCAAACTGGAAGAACTGTAGCTAACACTATCAGCGAAGACTAATCAGGGAACTTAGTTGATGGCGAAGGTTCTTATATCCAATCATATCAACTTTTATTGAACCTACAGTAATAGGACTTTCAATCCTGACAGGAATATGATTGGGATCATCACTCACCCAAACAGTCATCTTTTCTCCTCCTTCAAACAAAGTCCCTTTAATAAGTAAGGGTTTGAATTTGATAGTCCTGAATTTACCGTACTTGGTTTTCATTATCTCCTTTCCCTGATATCGTATATACATGTCGAATTTCTCGTTACTGAGGAAGATGGAGAAAGGAATCTTGTCGCCTGGCTTATAATTATCAAAATTGATATTTCGCGCATAGAAAATGGCACTTAAAACATCCTGCACACAATCCGGGATCTTATAAACACCTTCATTTGTAATGGCGGTATTGGTGGCTTTATTAAATGTTACATTCTCGTATTTCTTATAACCTCCTTCGTATACATTTCTGATGAACTTCAAAGGCTGAAGGGTGGCAGTATCTACATAAGATTCATACCTGTCGCGCACTTTGAAAATCTTATCGTAGAATGGGTAAGTCTTACCATCACCCACCATATGATACACCGGCTTATTATTCAACGTTTCCAGAGTGGTGCTAAAAGTCACTTCACCAGCCCCTATATGGGCACCTACAACAGCATACATTACTTTAAACGTAATTTCTTCCCCGGCCTGGAAAGAAGTGTTCTTTAAGCCACAGAAGCCATCTCCAGCTCTGAGCGGGAAACTGATGATTGAGAGAAATAGGAAGATTACGATTCGGGGTGATTTCATGCCTGTTAATTCAAAAATAGCTTTAGTCTTCTACTCGGTCCTGTTTTTTTTCAAATTGAACAATCTGATATTCAAGATCAATAAACTGCCTACCAGTGCTGGAATTACCAGGTTTATCATCCAGATAGCCAGGGAAGTTGCCAGTATACCTACAACATTGGTACTGAATAAACGTATTACCTCAATACTTGTTTGCCACCGTACCCCCAACTCTGTCAATAAGGCAATACTTGGAACAATTGCCAGCACCAGAAACACTACACTTACCGACCAAAAAACCTGCCATTCGTTTAATTCCACTTTAAAAACATCAAACAACCAATAATATTGTATTACGAATACCCCATAACGGAGTACAGATAATGACAAAATAGACAGCAATGTTGATGCCTCAAAATTGTCTAAAACCCGGATATAGTTTGTGAATTTTTCTATGAAAGGTATTTTTTCAACCCATCGAACCACCCAGGAGAGCTTGAAATAAAATAATGTTAAAATAACAGCAACAGGAATTGAAATATAAAGCACCAGATTCATCCAGAAGATGACAGAACTTCCGGCCCCTTCTTTTATTAATAATTCCTGCCTTATGAAAATGACACCTGCTATACCTAAAACGATGGTGACAAGCAATTGCGCCATGCTACATACTATTGTAAGGGATACGGCTTTTATCCTCTTTCCTTCTTCTATATAAAGCACCCGACCAATATACTCCCCCATCCTATTGGGTGTAAAGAATGCCAAAGTAGTACCCGTAAAGATGGCTTTTAATGCCTGTATCCAACTTATAGGCTGAATTCTCCGAATCACTAACTGCCATTTACGAGCTTCCAATCCCCAGTTCAGCAACATGAAAAAGCAAACAGCCATCAGTTTCCATATATCGGTTGAATCAAATGCCCGTATTATCTGAAGAAAAGAATCTTTCCAATTGGGTTGTCGCTGTATCTGATGGTAAATAGAATAGGCCAGCAGGCAAAACAGGAGCGGCCCAACCACATAATTGAGTATTATTTTGATATTTTTGTTAAGACGCATCAAATTATAGTACAAAATAATCGAATTCATCCTCTACTTGGCACCAACTACTAAAATAATTCTCGGCATCGATCCAGGTACTCTAGTTATGGGCTATTCCATAATTGTCATAAAAAACAATAAACCTGAATTAATGGAGATGAATGTGCTGAAGATGGCGGCCAAAAAAGATAATTACGAAAGGCTGAAACTAATTCACCAAAAAATCACCAGCCTTATTAAAGAGTATAAACCAACCTGCTTCGCAATCGAAGCTCCATTTTTCGGAAAGAACGTTCAAAGTATGCTTAAACTTGGCCGGGCGCAAGGTGTAGCTATTGCCGCAGCCATGGAAGCACAACTCGACGTTTTTGAATATGCACCCAAAAAAGTCAAGCAATCCATCACCGGTAATGGTAATGCCGATAAGGAACAGGTCTGGAAAATGCTGCAACAGATACTTTCCCTGAAATCAGCGGCACTAAAATATTATGATGCTTCAGATGCACTGGCTGTAGCAGTCTGTCATCATTTCCAGGAAATTCCTTCAGCTTTAAAAGCGGGGAAGAAATTGAAGGGATGGGAGGAGTTTATTGCGAAGAATCCGGGGAGAGTGGAGAATTTGAAAATTTGATGATTTGAAAATTTGAGAATAAACAGCCAATACATGTAACCGCAGAGACGCGGAAACGCAGGGGGAATGTCTCTGCGTCTCGGCGTCTCAGCGGTGAAAAAAAAACTCCGAATATATACAGCTAACCATTAATCGAAACCTCTGGAACTTCTTGAACTCTTGGAACCTTTTGAACTATTAATTATGAAAAAATCAATACTAATTTTTCTATTACTTCCACTACTGGCAAGTTCCCAAACTATCTTATAAGGAGTTTCTTCGGATTCCGAATGTGAGTAGGGATACCCCGAATATCAGGAAGAATGCCGACTATATTCTGGCCTGGATGAAAACGATGGGTATTGAATCACAATTATTAGATGGAAAGACTGCAGGTGTAACTCCCGCTGTATTCGGAAAAGTGATGGTGCCTGGAGCAACCCAAACACTTGCCTTCTATGCGCACTATGATGGACAACCAGTAAATCCAAAACAATGGACCGGAGGATTGCAACCATTCGACCCTGTATTTATAACTGCACCTGTTGAAAGAAATGGACAGATTGTAAACTTACCAGAGAATGCCAGTTCCATAAACCCTGAATGGCGGTTAAGCGGCCGCGGTAGTGCTGATGATAAGGCAGGCGTTATGACCATACTTCGGGCATATGAGGCATTGATAAAAACCAATAATTTACCTGCCAGCAATATCCTTTTCTTTTTTGAAGGAGAAGAAGAAATTGGGTCTATACACATAGCTGAGATTTTCGAGAAACATAAGGAGAAACTAAAGGCGGATGTTTGGATCATTTCCGATGGACCCAGACATGTTTCCGGAAGAAAAGTGGTACAGTTTGGTGTTCGCGGTGATGTGAATGTTGCTTTAACTGTGTATGGTGCCAAAAGACCTTTGCATAGTGGTAATTATGGCAACTGGGCTCCCAATCCTGCCCGCATGCTGGTTGAATTATTAGCAGGCATGAAAGATGAAAACAACAGAGTAACTATAAAAGGTTTTTACGACGATGTTATTCCTCTTACAGCATCAGAAAAGAAAGCCATAGCCTCCATACCTGATATTGAAACCACATTGAAGCAGGAACTAGGCATCCAGCAACCAGAAGGAAAAGGACTCTCCTTCCTGGAGCTCTTACATCAGCCAACACTAAATATCAATGGCATACAGAGTGCCAATGTAGGAGCCATGCAGGCAAATATCATTCCTGTAAAAGCAGAAGCAGCCCTCGATCTACGACTGGTTATTGGTAATGATGTAAAACGACAGGTTGCTAAACTGGTGAGTCATATTGAATCAAAGGGCTACCATATTCTGGACAGGGATCCAACAGATGAAGAAAGACAGACCTACCCCAAACTTATAAAAGTAATAGCTGAACAGGGTTATAATGCCCAAAGAACACCCATGGATTTACCCATTGCCCAAAAGATCATTAAAGCGGTTCAATCAACAGTAAGTGATCCGGTAATTGCATTGCCTTCAGCAGGGGGCAGTTTGCCATTGATTGTATTCGAAGAAAAACTCGGTGCTAAGGTAATCTCCATTCCGGTTGTGAATTATGATAATAACCAGCATGCTGAGAATGAAAATGTACGTATAAGCTACCTATGGGAAGGTATAGAAACGATGGCTCTGATAATGATGCTTAAATAAATTACAGGTTGGAGAGAATGAGCGACTGAACTTCTTTCAGCTCATCAGCAGATAACTTCAATTTGGGGCGGGTGAAATTAAGATCATCCGCCTCATTTATTGGTACCAGGTGAAGATGAGCATGGGGCACTTCCAATCCCACAACAGATATACCACAACGGTTACAATCAAATGATTTCTCAATCGCTTTTGCAATAGGCTGGGAGAAAGAAAGTATGCCGGAAAGATAATCCTGCGGCATATCAAAAAACTGATCAACTTCCACTTTAGGAACCACCAAAACATGTCCTTTCACCAAAGGGAATATATCAAGGAATGCATAGAACTTATCATTCTCCGCAATCTTATACGATGGAATTTCGCCCTTGATTATTTTAGTGAATATGGTCATTGTCCCCTTTTGAACCTTTTGAACTTTTTAACTTATCAAACTTTGTATTCAAGGTGCGTGAAGACACGCACCTTAGCGGTAGAGTCACCCCTTTGGAAACTATAGAACCTCTTGAACTTATTGAACTCTTAAACTATTAAACTCTTAAATCTTTAACTCCTTAAACCTTGTATTCAAGGTGCGTGAAGACACGCACCTTAGCGTAGAGTCAACCCTTTAGAACCTTTGGAACTTTTTGAACTTCTGGAAACCTTAAACCTTAAACTCTTAAACCTTAAACCTCAACAACCTTCCTCTGGAACTTCTTGAACCTATTGAACCCTTAAACGCATGAACTTCCTAGGCTGTGATATTTTCGATTTTAAACTTCACCACTCCCGCAGGCACCGTCACTTCTGCAACATCACCAATTACTTTACCCAGCAATCCTTTTCCGATTGGCGAAGTGATGGAGATTTTACCCAGTTTAAGATCAGCTTCTTTTTCAGAAGTAATCTGGTAAGTGATTTGCTTTTTAGTATTCAGGTTTGTAACAGTCACTTTAGTCAGGATAGATACTTTACTGGTATCCACATTGCTTTCATCCAATACACGGGCACTGGCCACATCGCCTTCCAGCTTCTTCAACTTGGCTTCAAGAATACCTTGCGCTTCTTTTGCTGCATCGTATTCTGCATTTTCTTTCAAGTCACCTTTTTCTCTGGCTTCAGCAATAGCTTTTGATGCCGCCGGGCGATCAATAGACTTCATTCGCACCAGTTCGGCTTTCATTTGCTCCAGTGTTTCTTTGGTAACATATAAAATACCGCTCATAACAACCTCCAGCTTTAAATTTTTTAAATAGTGTTCCTATTAAACAGAAAAAAATAACAACGCCCCAGTTTGATTGCTGAAGCGTTGCCATTAATTGCTACAAAAGTAGTGCTTTTTTTGAAATACCATCATCTATAAGCGGCCAAAAACGAACCGGTAGGTATAGGCCGAACTTTGGTAACTGGCCCCGAATTGGTTACGGCTCCTGAACCCACTATCGTCAAATACCCAGTCTAACACCCTGTTTTCCTGAAAATTAACTAACTGCAGACGAAACACCTGGTGGCTTCCGGTTTGGTAGTTACCATAGGAATCATAGTACCCATCATTCACCCAACGAAGTTCCCAGTTCCCCCTCATCAGGGTAAAACCATCGTCGTATTCGGCCTGGCCATTATCATAGAAATAGAAAGTTCCGTTTTCGTAGCCCGTATTGATAGTAGTAGTCTTGAAGAAACCGTCCTTCTCGGCATATAATAATTGCCAGGCTCCCACTAAACGATCTTCCTGTGTAAGTACCTTGGTACAACCCGTTAGGAGTATTGGTACCATAACTAATGCAAGTAAATTTCTTTTCATACCCTATAGTTTAGTATAGTAATAGAAATTCCATACCAAATGGATATAAGGAAATGTGAAAGGAATTTAAACAGCTACCAATTAACGAAGCATTAAGAATAGAACCATCAGAGATTCAACTTATCCAGTACCACTTTTGCCATCTGGAAATAGGCTTCGTGTGAGTAACCGGCAATATGAGGAGTTATAATAACATTGGGTTGAGACAATAACCAATCAAGTTCTTCTTTCTGTGTTGCTGTATATGTACTAAGTTTTTCATTCTCGAGAACATCTAATGCTACACCGGAAACCTGTTGCCGTTGCAAAGCTTTTATTACCGCAGCAGTTTCATGAACTTCTCCCCTTGAAGTATTCAGGAACCAGGGCTTTTGTTTCAATCCATTGAAGAACTCTTCATTGGCCAAATGCCTTGTTTCTTCAGTAAGTGGAAGATGCAGACTGATCACATCAGCATATCGTTGTATCTGTTCAAGGCTGGCTTCTTTTATGGAACCGGCACCGAAACCGAACTTATATTTATCGTAGGCAAGAATTGTGACATCGAAAGCTGCTAATCTTTTTGCGAACTGGCTTCCTGTATTTCCGAAGCCGATAATACCAACGGTTTTGCCACTTAATTCAACAGCCCTGTTTGCATCACGAATCCATTTCCCTTCACGTATTTCCTGCATGCTGCTATTAATCTTATTCATAAGACCTAATAACATTCCTACTGCATGTTCTGCCACAGCATTTCTATTTCCTTCCGGACTGCTTACACAAACTATTCCCTTACTTGCCGCAAACTCGGTATCAATTAATTCCATTCCGCTTCCTAATCTCCCAATCCATTTTAAATTCACTGCTTTTTCAAGAAGATTCTTATCCACTTTAAGCCTGGTTGTAACAATCAAACCTGTAATATCAGAAATCGATTCGCAAAGTGTTTCATAAGTGATATCAGGTTGCTGAATTACATCAAAGCCCTGCTCTTTCAATCTATCTGAAAGATATGGGTGAGTAGGGGCTGTTATAATCACTTTGTTCATTCTTCTTTAACTTATTTCATCCTGAAAGTAAGGGCCGCGAATTCTTCAACCGAAATTTGCTCAGCCCTCTTATTAAAAAATGGATCCTGAAGAACGTCTTCATCAAACAATCCTCTTACTGCGTTTCGTATCATTTTCCTTCTTTGGTTGAAGGCTGCTTTTACTAATCGGGTAAAATCTTTTTCGCTACGCATTTCAGGAAGCTGCTTTTTCGGAACGAGCCGGATAACTGCGCTTTTTACTTTTGGTGGAGGATTAAAAGCCGACTCCTGCACTTCAAACAGATACTCACAATCGAAATACGCCTGAATCAATACACTAATCACTCCATATACCTTACTGCCTTCTTTCGAAACAATTCGTTGCGCTACTTCTTTCTGGAACATACCGGTTACCACTTCCACCATACCTTTCCATTCCAGAATCTTGAATAATATCTGGCTTGAAATATTATAAGGGAAATTACCAACAACGGAGAATGGCTGATCATAGGGACAATCAATATCCAAAAAACTTTTATGGATTATTTTACCCTGAATGGCGGGAAATTCCTGCTGTAACCAATTGACTTTTTCATCATCCACTTCAACACATTTAAACTCAACATCCGGAACCTGAAGAAGATACTTTGTAATGGCTCCTCCGCCGGGACCTACCTCTAAAAGCCTTTGACAAGGCATAGAAGTTACAGCCGCTACAATTTTCTTGCATACCGATTCATCCTTAAGGAAATGCTGACCGAGCGATTTTTTGAGTGTATACTTCATGGAAGACTGCAAAAATACAGGGATTCCATCCCTTTTTGACCACGAGGGATAATAAAAATGGGAAGAATCTGATTCCTCCCATTTAACCTTAACACTACTAATCAAAAATTATTTCTGAATAATGATTTTCTGATTGAATGCTTCTCCCCTTACGACCATTCTAACAGCATAAATCCCTGGCTGTAACCTTTGCAATCCCTGTACATTAAAACTGTTATAGCCTTCTTTCAGCAATTGTTGTTGCTTTATCATCATCCTGCCTGCTTCATCAATTATGAATATATCAGCCATTGTTTTCAATGAACTTGTAATGCCGATCGTAATCTGGCTATTAGCAGGGTTTGGAGATACTGTAAATACAGAAACCTGTTTTAACCTTACTGGCAACAACTGACTTCTCTTAGATTGTCCGTTTACTGTAATAGCTGTAATCCTGTAATAAGCAGCTGGAACAGTAAGCAAACTGATATCATCAGAGTAATTGAAAGGTGTAGCATTGCATGCTGCTCCGGTGCCCATCAGGGTTCCGATATTTTCAAAATATCTGCCATCAAGACTTCTTTCTATATTGAAGTAGCTTATCACTTTTGTACATGTAATTGTCCAATGAAGATTTACATGATCTACAGAACGTACGCCGGTAAGTGAAATGAACTCTGCATTCAATATAAAAGGAATATAACGCCAGTCGCGTTCGGTACCGGGAATCGTCATTTGAACCATTGTACTTGATCCCGGTGTATTATCACCAAGGAATGTTCCCATGGTTCCCATATATCTTGAAGTGCCCTCAATAGAACTGTTATTGGTATCGAACCGGTCATCTAATCCATCACCGTCAGTATCAACACCTGTAAGGGCAACCAAATCGTCCACTAAACCATTAAGGTTAAAGTCGTTGCCTTCGTATATATCAAGGGCGCCATCGCCATCGGTATCCTTATCTATATAATCAGGGATAAGATCCCCATCCTGATCATTTGGAGTAATTCCATTTGCGCCGAACCCAACTACAGCATCATATGCATTATCAAGACCATCTCCATCAGTATCAATTCCCGTTGGCAAAACATATCCTAAGGTAGATAGTCCTTCAACGTTATCAGGTATACCATCATCATCTGCATCAATATCAAGATAGTTGGGATTACCGCTTGCGTCAGAATTCAATAATGTAAGTGTTACAATGGCATCAATAGTATTATCCCAGCCATCAGTGCCTTTCACACCATCCGTAAATCCGTTGCTGTCAATGTCGGGGAATCCTGCTTCACGGGTATCGGTGATACCATCATTGTCACTGTCAATATCATATGGATTTGCTCTTGTATCGCTATCAAAATTCTTATAAGGGTAAGAATCGGCCCTGCCATCTGAATTAGAGTCTGCCCCTGTACGAAGCAAGGTATTCGCTGCATTCTCGGCTGTTCCGTCATTACCAACATCACCATCTATAGCATCATTGTATCCATCTGCATCAGAATCAAAATAACTATCTGTTTTACCATCATTATTTGCATCTGTTCCAGCGGCTTCTATAATATCTGGTATGCCATCGTTATCGCTGTCGAGGTCGAGAGCATTAGGAATTCCATCACCATCAAGGTCGGGCAATCCCAATCCATTTCCGGAGCCTGCGGCACCAGTGTTATTGGCATCAGCATTCTGTGAGAAGCCATCGCCATCAGTATCTGTGTAGTTATCAATCTTTCCATCCCCATTTGCATCTACGCCATAACTTTCCACTACATCCGGAATACCATCATTATCACTATCCTTATCATACTGGTTCGGAATTCCATCCAGGTCTGTATCGAAATTATCATTAACACCGTCGGTGTTTGTATCAATAAATCCGGCATAACTCGGATCCGTAAAATCAGGATTTCCATCTCCATCGGTATCGGCAAACACATCTGCCCCATTGCTTTCAACGTAATCAGGAATACCATCATCATCGTCATCTATATCCAAACAATTCACGATAATCACGAAAAACCTGATTGTATCCCTGCAACCACCACTTGGAGATTGTATATATGCCCAATAAGTACCGCTAGAGGTAATTGCAGTGGCCGTATTATATAGATTGGCAGGGGTGAATGGTTGCGCCCTGTAGAACAAATAACCTGTATAATTTGCAGCCGGCAACGTATAAGTTGTAGCAGGACATACATTTACAACAGTAGTATCATTACGGGTACCACAATTACCAGTAACCGTATTTACAATTGGTCCGGGAACAAAACAACCACCCACCAGAGTACCACTATAATCTATAAGGGATTGACCAGAGTTCTTTCCGGTATAAGTTATATAGGCCTGGTTGCTTACATCATGATCACATTCCAAAATAGAACACACATCGGTTACTTTAACCTTAAACGTCACAGTATCATTAGCGTTCGGAATCATCTGCCCGCCTACCAGAGATGTTGCACCGGTACCTACTCTGAAAACCACCCTGTTATTTGTGGCATCATATTCAGCTATATCATCGCCTGATGCATCAGTCTTCGCCACTCCATTTACAGTCAAAGAACCTGCTTTATATGTGGCGTTATATGGTATAGAATCCAATACTACTGTATGAATGCTGGTATCGACTCCATTATTCTGATAGATGATAGTATACAAGAGACTATCCCCTGGCAATAAAGCACCTCCACTCAAATCAGTTGAAGATTTAACAACATTAAAAGTTGGATTCATTACTGATATTGATGAAGTCACCACCTGCAAAAAGAAGTTTTCTCCGCCTGATGATGGAGAACTGATCCTTATCCTTGCAGAAGTTTTATTATTACCCAATATAGTATTGGAAGGATTTGAAAGTCTTACTATATCGGCATCATAACCAAGCGTATTCGTATGATCAGGATTTCTGGTACTTACATCGGCACCGAAATAAGAAATTGTACTGTTCCAACTATCTGCATTACCACTTGTACCAGTGTTGGAAAGATCCGTATAGGTACCTACACCAGCTGCGGAATCCTGCTTAAAGAAAAATCCATCGGAAGAGCCACGGTCACCATCGTAACAGATAGCTCCGAATTCGCAACTCACCGGTCCTGATAATGGTGTAAGGAACCCTGCAATAGGTATATCTTTTTGTCCTCCCGGAGCAATCATATCAAACCCATCGAATACCACCAGATTACGGGGTATGGTAGTAGGGTCGCTATAGACAACCACCAGGCACCATCCTGCAGTTTGGTTGTTCAAACCAGTTGAAACGGGACTTGTTACATTAGCAATAATATATGTTCCATTGGGAGAACTGGCGTTTAATAAAGAAGTTACATTGGCATAAGCAGTATATCCTGTATGGTTATTCGCTGCACTGCTATCGTGCAAATCGGTTTGGGTAGACACTACGGTAGTATAACCGGCAGCACCAGGTATCCTGAATTTAACAGTGTCGCGAGAAGCTCTCCAGGCCGATTGTGAACTGGTAGCTAAAGTAGAGCCCCAATACAATCCTGCCCATAATACAGAAGCACAGGATGGCAAATTCAAATCGGCAGAACTTGCATTTGTGTTTCCACTATTCGTAACCGCCGTCAATTCCATATCAAATGTCAGGTCGGTGCTGCTTACAGAGGATTGATGCATTTCAACAGCAATAACATTATTGCCATTTACAAATGCAGAAGTAGGAATTGTAAATGTTTGCGGAGTAGCACCATCGTCGGCAGCATTTGCAGCCAATGTATTAAAAGCTACAGGTGCTGTGAGATTGCTAATATATACCTGAACACCATTTACATAAACTACACAACCGTCATCCCTTCTTATTCCTGCAATAAATATGGTATAGCTAGAGGGATTTGCAATTGTCATCGTTTTCCGGAAATAAGTAGTTATGTATTTATTACTCGCATTAGATCCATAGCTTACGGTTGTAACCGGCGCATCACCATAACCCAGTTCGGCTGCACCTGATGCCCATGAAGCGTCGTTAAAGTCCAGTTGCACTCCATCCGGTTCCCTGATTGGTACCATTATCAAGATATTTCCATGTTGTGCCATAGTTATAAATGGTACTGGAAACACTTGTAACATCGATATTCACACCAGGGGCTCCATTATTCTTATTTGAGCCGCCAGGTGGGTTTTCGTAGGGTGATACACCCGAAGTGGTTATGATATTATTAGCCACATAAACGATGTTTCCCCGCACAGAGGTATTTGAATACCTGGGTGCAAAGGCCCGTATCTGGGCATGCGTTTGGGTAGCCAATAAATAAGATAAAACCAGAAGTAAAATTCTTTTCATACGATTCGGATTTATTATGTGAAAACCAAAACTTCCTGCGCACAACTCCATTACATTGGAGCTCTTCTACAACTTCAATCTGAACTTGCAACACATTTTTACACCATAATAACAATCACGGAATCCCTGAAAATCATTCCCTTTAATTGCACCTCCTTGAACAGAGAAGCATCCCAGCTTGCTTGCTGTGAAAAGAAACTTGTTTTCATAATTAAAAGAAATAGCGGCATTCAACCACAGTAATGCTGGTCTTGCTATCGATTTAACTGCATCGATAAGGCTGGAGGAAAGGGGGTAATATTGGAGAACAGTTTTCATGGATCGGGATTACCTAAAAGATAAGTTCAACACTTATCTCCTTTTAATCAACTACAAATTTTGCACTTAAATTTTACTATAACAACCCTACTTAGCCCGTTTAAGTGTTACATTCTAGCCCAGCACTGGGGTATATTGAATTGACCGTAATAGGTCAATCTGTACACGCTCAAATTACCAATAGCGGAAGACCTTGACTCATAATGAATTCTACCGGCTCTTACTATCAGTTATTATCGTAATTTAGTGGCTCAAGAAATTCCCTTATGCAAGTATCGTTACACAAACCTGTTATTGGCTTTACAATTGGCGATTTAAATGGCATTGGACCTGAATTGATCATCAAGGCTTTTTCCGACAGCCGGCTGCTGGATATCTGCACTCCTATTATCTTTTCTTCCAATAAAGTCATCAATTTCTATAAAAAATCATTGGGTGATATTCCATTCAATTACCAGAATATAAAAGATTTCACCAAAATCAACCATAAACAGGTGAATATCCTGAACTGCTGGGAAGAAGAAGTTCCCATCACTCCCGGACAATTATCTGATGCCGGTGGTCAGTATGCAGTAAAATCATTCGTAGCAGCCGTTGATGCCTTAAAAGAACAAAAGATACAAGGGCTTGTAACAGCACCGATCCATAAAAAGAATACACAATCGGCTGAATTCAATTTTACCGGCCATACACCCTATTTAAAACATGCTTACAATGCGCAAGATGTTTTGATGCTGATGGTTTCTGGTAATTTCAGGGTAGCACTGGTAAGCGAGCATGTGCCTTTAAGTGATGCTGCCAGGTTTGTAACCCGCGAAAACCTTCTTTCTAAACTTTCATTATTACAACAATCACTCATAAAGGATTTCGGTATCGATAAACCGAAAATTGCAGTATTGGGATTAAATCCTCACGCAGGTGATGAAGGATTGATCGGAAAAGAAGACGAAGCCATCATTCGTCCGGTAATAAAAGAAGCCAAGCATAATATGCTTGTGATGGGCCCTTATAGCGCAGATGCCTTTTTTGCCCGCCGTTATCATACCCGGTTTGATGCAGTACTTGCCATGTACCACGATCAGGGACTAATTCCATTCAAATCGCTGGCAGGTGGAGAAGGAGTGAATTTCACTGCAGGAATAGCAGGTATCAGAACCTCTCCCGACCATGGAACTGCTTTTGATATTGCCGGGAAAAATAAAGCAGATGTAACCTCTTTCCTGATGGCGATATACGAATGTGTTGATATCATCAACCGAAGGAATGGATACACAGAAAATCGTCGTAACCCACTTAAAAAAGTGACTCCTTCATGGCTTGCCAATGCTGCCGATGAAAGAATTGAAGAATCAAACGACGCTTCTTAAGCATAGAATATATAGCAAAGGACTGGTTATCAATTAATATCTTTTAAGACAAAACACTTAAATCCTTTAAAAGGACATAAACTTGTTTTATCTTTAAGGAGGTTCTCTAATATCCCTTTCCATGAAACCAGCCACCTTATTCAATGCAATATTGTTTATTGCGCTATTTTCCCTGCCATTTAAGGGATTTAGTGATTCTACATTCATAAAGTTTGGATCTACCTGGAAATACCTCGACAATAACACTTCCCCCGTAAACTGGCAAACAACAGGATTTAATGATTTAGGATGGAATTCCGGCTCCGGAGAGTCAGGCTATGGAGATTATGATGAAAGGAATATTATCAGCTATGGTGGAAACGCCAATTCAAAATTCATAACAACCTATTTCCGAAAATCAATTTCTATTCCAGATATCAATATCTACGGTACTATCAGACTAAATATGTACATAGATGATGGTGCTGTTATTTACGTGAATGGAACCGAAGTTGCCAGGACTAACATGCCTGTGGGAGTTATTAGTGCGGCTACACTGGCATCAGGACCCGCTGCTGAAGACGGTAACAACATTACAACCATCGATATTTCAACAGCCGCATTTATATCTGGCACCAATCTTATAGCAGTAGAAGTTCACCAGGAATCTATCACCAGCAACGATTTGTCGTTCGACTTTGAACTAATAGCTAAACCTGCCGGAACAACTGTTTTCAATTATGGCACAACCTGGAAATACCTTGATAATGGTACAAATCAGGGAACTGCCTGGAGAGCTTCAGGCTTTAATGATGCTTCATGGGCTTCTGGTGCTGCAGAATTGGGTTATGGAGATGCACCAGTTACCACAGTAAGTTATGGTTCCGATGCCAATAACAAATACATCACTACTTATTTCAGAAAGACTGTCACAATTACTAATCCTTCATCTTATTCCATCTTCAATGCCAATATAAGGAGAGATGATGGTTGTGTGGTATATGTAAACGGCACACAGGTTTATATCAGCAATCTTTCAGGCACTGTAGCATATAATACTTTTGCAACTACTGCCGCAGACGATGGAGCTACTCCTCAATCGTTCACCATACCTACGTCAGCCTTTGTAAATGGCACCAATGTGATTGCTGTAGAAATGCACCAATCATCTCTAACAAGTACCGATCTCACTTTCGATATGGAATTAACTGCCTCTGCTGCTGGCGCAGAACCTGAAATAATCAGGGGACCGATGCTTCAGATGGTTAGTGAAACAGCCGTCACCATTCGATGGACGACAGCCACAGCCTCCAATTCACAAGTCTGGATTGGTACATCAGAGAGCAATATTACCAGCAATACAACAAATGCTGCATCAGTTACCGATCATGAAATAAGAATAACCGGCTTAACAGCTGATACAAAATATTATTATGGAATTGGCACCAGCACTTCACTTATTAAAGGAAGTTACAGGAACTATTTCATAACTTCTCCAGCAGCATCAACAACCCGGAAAATACGCATTGGCGTTTTTGGCGATGCCGGAACAGGAAACAGCACCCAGAAGTCGACCCGCAACAGTTACCTGAATCTTAAACAGGGAACCAATAATTCTGAACTGGCATTATTATTAGGTGATAATGCCTATGATAATGGCCTGGATGCCGAACATCAGACAAACATGTTTGATATATATGACAATAATGTGTTTGACAATCATGTAGTATTCCCTGTACCTGGTAACCATGAATATGCCAATAATGCGAGCAGAGCCAATGACCATGCTATTCCTTATTACGATGTTTTTACTGTTCCTACAGCTGCTCAATCTGGAGGACTTGCATCTGGTACAGAACATTATTATTCATTTGACTATGGTAACATCCATTTCATTATGCTCGACTCTTACGGTTATGATGGAGGCAAACTGTTATATGATTCAACAGGGCCGCAAGCAGTATGGCTAAAAAATGATCTGGCTGCAAGTACCCGAAAATGGAATATTGTTTGCTTACATCATCCTCCGTATACCAATGGAACCCATATTTCAAATTCTGAAGCTGATTTGATTGCCATAAGACAGCAGAT